>CACYSG010000021.1 GCA_902776955.1 uncultured Bacteroidales bacterium
GACGAGGGTGCTGCCCGGCATGAGCATGTCGGCCCATCTTGCCGGCTTCCTGAGTGGAGGCCTTGCTGGTGCGGTCCATGTCCAGTGGATGCAGAGGGGAATTCCCGATGATGAAGATGAATAGTGGCGATTGAGAACCCTCGCTGCACCTCCATGAAATCAATCTTCTTTACAATTTGAAAGGATCCCACAAGGATGAAAACTGCTATTTTCAGTCAAAAACACCTAAAGTGGTAAAATATGCAGGATTTGGCAAGAATAATGCCAATTTAGCCATTAGCCTTTAGCCATTAGCCTTTAGCCCTAAGTGGCTAATTAACTAACGGGAAATCACCTCCCGATAGTATATAAGATAAGGTGTAATTATCAGCAACCAACAACTTAGCATCGCTGCCGCTCGCAGTCTAGTAAGGCATTCGCATTGAAGCGGAAACTATTGTATTTATTTCCTTTTTTTATTTAGTCCACGTGTAAAAAACAAAATCTTTTCATTATATTTGCAACATCAAACCAAGACCTTAGAACGATGACTTATAAGTACGACGTTTTCATCAGCTATTCACGCAAAGACTACAAGGATGAGGCAACAAAAGCCGAAATCCCAGGTAATGCCATCACTGCCATTACCGAAGCCTTTGATAAGAACAATATATCTTACTGGATTGATCGGGACGGAATCTACAGCGGACAGGAATTTGAAAATATCATCATCGATGCCATTGACTCATCAAGGGTTTTTCTGTTTGTGTCGTCAAGCAATTCCAACGAATCCAAATGGACAAAAAGTGAAATTTGGGAAGCTTTTGAAGAAGACAAGTACATCATTCCTTTTAAAATTGAGAATATTGACTATCATAAGAACCTGAAATTTAAATTAAGGCCTCTGGATTTCATTGAGTATTTCAGCGGCAAGGATGAAGCTATCCAGGATTTGGTACGTTCAGTCAATCAGTACAAAGAAGAACTGGCCAAAGAGGAGAAAAAACAACTTGAAGAGAAGCTGAAAGCCGAGATTGCTGAAAAGATCAAAACGCTGGAAGATGACTTTAAGATCAGTATCCAAAGACATGAAGTGACACTCAAAGAGATACTTGAACTCCATGCAAAGTTGGGTACGACCACCAAGATCTGTCCCATCTGCGACAAGAAGGTCCCCATCGAGACCGCTTTCTGCGAGCGCTGCGGTTGGCAATTCCCCGCTCTGCTGAGCAGCGAAGTTGACAGGAAACGGTTAACCCTCCTTAAGGCAAACTGGAAAATCATTAACACAGCCACAACATCCAAGGACGAAATAAAGGCCCTTAAGAACAAAAACCAGGAGCTAAAAGAAACTATCGATATCATCTCCTTAGAATTGGAAGAATATAAGGAAGAGAATGCCCAAGTGGCCAAAGAAAAAGCTAAATTGAATGCCCAAATACAAGATCTAAAAGAAACTATCGATATCATCTCCTTAGAATTGGAAGAATATAAGGAAAAGAATGCCCAGGTGGCCAAAGAAAAAGCTAAATTGAATGCCCAAATACAAGATCTAAAAGTCAAAATTCAAAACCTTAATTCCCAAATTGACGAAAAAGGCAAACTCCTGCTAAGTGTGAATGCAGAATTGTCCAACCTCACTAAACAATTCAAGTTAAAAAAACAAGAACATCAGTCAAAGATTACAGAACTTGAGAGAATTAACAAAGAATTAGCAGGGAAATACGCAGCTTTGCAAAAAATAAACATAGACATCGAAAACAAGTACAAAATCCAAATAGCTGAACTGAGAGGAAAAATTTCAGAGCTTACAAATAGTTCAAGTAGAGGTTCCTCTATGTGGGGAATTTTTACTGGCAAAAGGAAAATTACTAGCAAATCCTACATCTATAATGAAATTTTACCGTTATGCAAGGTCGATAGGAATACTAATCTCTTTCCCTCGGATAATAAAAATGTGATCAATCTAGCAAATCTTATATCATTATTGAAAGAAGACTATGGCGTCACATTAACCACGGGAGAATTGAATAAATGCAAACGAGTTGATCAAATAATCGACCTGATTGCCCAAAAGGTAAATGTTCAGTAAGACCTTTTGACTTTACCACATCCTTTAAAATAGGTAGGTCCCAAAAGAGCTTACTTCTTTCTAATATCTGATCTTGTCCTTGCTGTCTTTCTTGTCTTCAAAAAATTTTGGCGTCTTTGCGCCTTGGCGTGGGAGCTAGGGTACGGATGCCCTTAAAAAAACGGTTGTTTTAGTTGTCTAACAGATAGTTGTTATAGTTGTTTGAAAAGGGGTGCGGATGCCCGTTGTCGTTACCAGGAGCCGTAGTTGCCGCGGTCGGCGTCGAGGCGCAGGAGAATGAACAGCAGGAAGGTGAAGCCCCAGAGCGAGGAGCCGCCGTAGCTGAAGAAGGGTAGGGGAATGCCGATGACGGGGCACAGGCCGATGACCATGCCGACGTTGACGGCGAGGTGGAAGATGAGGAACGACGCGACACAATAGGCGTACACGCGGGTGAAGGTCGAGTGGTTGCGCTCGGCCAGCGTGATGACGCGCAGGATGAGTGCCAGGAACAGCAGCAACACGGCCACGCTGCCGATAAAGCCCTGTTCCTCGCCGATGGTGCAGAAGATGAAGTCGGTGTGCTGCTCGGGGACGTATTTGAGCTTGGTCTGGGTGCCTTGCAGGAAGCCCTTGCCGGTGATGCCGCCGCTGCCGATGGCGATTTTGCTCTGGTTGACGTTGTAGCCCGCGCCGCGCAGGTCCTCCTCGATGCCCAGGGTGACCTTGATGCGCTGCTGCTGGTGAGGTTCAAGCACGTTGTTGAAGGCGAAGTTGGCGCTGAAGATGAACAGCAGCGAGGCCGCGGCAAAGCAGATGGTGATCAGCACCTTCTTGAGGTCGTCGTGCAGCATGCCCCACAGCAGGTAGAGCAGCGACAGGATGATGACCGGCAGGAAGAAGGCATAGCCGTTGACATGGACGCCCGCCAGCGTCAGTCCGCCCGCGATGGCCCCTGCCACCAGGTAGCCCAGCATCACGTTGCGCCCCAGTATCCACGAGCGGCAATAGATGAGGAGCATGGCCACGATGAGCGCCATGATCATGATGAACGCGATGACCATGCCCAGGGGAATGCCCATGAAGGTGATGGCGGCGAACTTCAACACGACGACAAAATAGACCACGGCCATCAGGGCGGCAAACAGCACAAATCCCGACATGCCCTCGCGGTAGAGGACAAAGATGAGCGAGGTATAGACCAAGGCGGTGCCGGTCTCGCGCTCGAGGATGATGCACAAGATGGGCATCAGGATGATGCCGATGGCGATGGCATAGTTGCGCCAGCCGTTGAGCGTGAACCCGTAGGTGCTGAAGAGTTTGGCCAGCGCGAGCGCGGTGGCCGTTTTGGCAAATTCGGCAGGTTGCAGGCTCACGGGGCCGAACACCAGCCAGGAACGTGAGCCCTTGATATCTGGGGCGATAAAGATGGTCGCTATCAGCAGCAATATCATGAACCCGTAGAGCGGGTAGGCATAGGCCTCATAGATGCGGCGGTCGATCAGCAGCAGCGAGAAGCCGATAAGGAACGACAGGCCGGCCCACAGGAACTGCTTGCCCGAGAATTCGCTCAGGTCAAACATGCTCGCGCGGTCGTAGTCGTAGGTGGCGGCATAGATGCTCACCGCTCCCGCAACGACCATGATGAGGTAGAGGACAATCGTGAACCAGTCCACAGACCTCAACAGGTTGGTATTCTCATCTTCGTTCCTTACTTCCATTGGTGGTTAGACATTAGACGTTAGACTTAGCCTTTAGCTGTTGTTGTTAGCCCGTTATCTATTAACTATTAACTATTATCTATTATCTATTAACTCTTCTCTTTTATCTCTTATCTTTTATCTTCACCTTGGGTGAAGAAATGGTGTGGCGGCTGGCCATCGCGCGGCCCTGGGCCTGCAGGCCGGGAGAGTCACCGCGCAGGTAGCGCTGAATCATCAGCGCACCGATGGGCACACCGAAGGCTGCACCGAATCCCGCGTTCTCGACATAGACGCACACCGCAATCTTGGGGTCGTTCATCGGGGCGAAGCCCATGAACACCGAGTGGTCGCGGCCATGGGGGTTCTGGGCCGTTCCGGTCTTGCCGCACACGTCCAGCCCGGGAATGTTGGCACGGGTGCAGGTGCCGCCCAGCACAGCCATGCGCATGCCCTCGACAATGTCGGCATAGTAGCTCTTGTCGATGTCGGTGTCGTGGCGCTCGAGGTTCTTCTTGAGCACGCCGACGCCCTCGATATTCTTCACTACGTGGGGCGTGATGTAGTAACCGCGGTTGGCGATGGTGGCGCTCAGGTTGGCAATCTGGAGCGGCGTGGCCAGGATTTCGCCCTGGCCGATGGCGTCGCTGATGATGGTCTGGCCCACCCAGCGTCCCTCGCCGTAGATTTTGTCATAGAAGGCGGTGTTGGGGATAAAGCCTCGGCTCTCGCCCGGCATGTCGATACCCAGCTTGTAGCCGTAGCCCATCGACACCATGTGGTTCTTCCACACCTCAAAGGCCTTGCCCGTCGAGCCATACTTGCTGCGCTTGTCCATCATGTACTTGAATCCCCAGCAGAAGTAGGCGTTGCACGACGTCTGCAAGGCGGGCTTGAGCGATAAGGGGGAGGGGTGGCCGTGGCAACCCACGCGCAGGCCCGCGTTGATGTAGCCGCGGTGGCAAGGGAATGTGGTGCTGGTGCTGATGATGCCCTCCTCGAGGAAAATCAGGCCCTGGGTGGGCTTGAAGGTCGAGCCGGGAGGGTAGGCCGCCATGATGGAGCGGTCATACAGCGGCTTCAACCTGTTGTTGACCAGGTCCTTGTAGTTCTTGCCACGTTCCTTACCCATGAGCAGCGACGGGTCATAGGTGGGGCTGGACACCAGCGCCAGGATCTCGCCGGTCTTAGGCTCGATGCACACGATGGCGCCCACCTTGCCCTGCATGAGCAGCTCGCCATAGGCTTGCAGGCCGATGTCGATGCTCAGCCTGAGGTTATTGCCCGCAATGGGCGAGACATCATCGGCCCCGTCGTTATAGCGGCCCTTGATCTTGCCCGTCGCGTCGCGGATGAGGATTTCCTTGCCCTTGACACCGCGCAGCCACTGCTCGTAGCTCTTCTCGATGCCCAGGTCGCCGGTATAGTCGCCGGGGCGGTAATAGCTGTCGTTCTCGATGTCGCGGGCATTGACCTCGCGGATGTCGCCAAGCACGTTGGCGGCGACAGGGTAATTGTACTGGCGCAGAATGCGTTGCACGACAAAGAATCCCGGGAAACGGTACAATTTCTCCTGCAGGCGGCCGTAGTCCTCGGGCGTGAGGTGGTTCATGAACACCTGCTGGGTGAAGGCCGAGTAGCTGCGGCTCTTTCTCATCTCCTCCAAGCGGTGGTTGAACTCCTCGCGGCTGATTTGCAGCGTGTTGCACAGGTCGATAGTGTCAAACGGGAGCACATCCTTGGGAATCATCACCAGGTCATACTCGGGGGTGTTATACACCACTAGCGAGTCGTTGCGGTCATAGATGAGGCCGCGCGACGGATAGATGACCTTCTCCATAAAGGCGTTGCTGTCGGCATTGGCCTTGTAGGTGGAGTCCATCACCTGCAACTGTATCAGGCGGATGATGTAGATGAGCGTAATCGCCACGATGAAACCGCCGATGACCAGTTTGCGTTTCTCGAGGTTATAGTCTTTTCTCACGGCGCGTGCTCACTAGTGTGTCCAACCCAAAGATGATGATAATCGACAGGACGCTACTGCCGGCGATGCGGGCGAGCGTGAGCACGAGATTGTGCAAACTGAAGGCCTGGATGAGGAAAATCAGGGTGCAATAGGTCGTCACCAGCGTCGCCATATACTTGAAATAATCGCCCACGCCCATCGAGTCCACCGACGGGATGGGGATGTTCATGTCGTTCTCACGCGAGACAAACAGGTTGAACACGGGACGCCTCACCGCGGCTATCAGCGTGCAAGCCAGCGCATTCATGCCCGGCGTGTTGTTGAAAATGTCAACTACCAGCCCCGAGAAAAAGGCGACGGTCAGCACCCAGCCGCCGTGCAGGTTCACCGGCAGACGCAGGATGAGGTAGATGAACACCACGGGCATGGCGATGTTGAACAACACAATCTTGTTGCACACCAGTTGCAGCACCAGTAACGCCAGTGCCAGCACGATGAAATGTATCACGGTCTTGGTCATGGCTGGGGCTCTGTTTGTTCGGGTTTAACGGGTTCGACCACGGGTTCGGGCTCGACGGCCTGGACAGGAGGTGCCTTGGGCTCACGCTTGGCGGCTTTCTCGCCCTTCTTGGGCTCGTCGCCGGGGATGACGTCGATGATCTCGGGCTTGATCTCGGGGCGCGTCTGGATATTGGCGGCCGTGTCGATGCCTTGCTCGGCACGCAACAGGGCGTCGATCTGCTCCTTCATGCTGTTGGTGATCACGCGCACGCTGCTCAGCTGGCTGAAGTTGGTCGTGAGCCTGATGCGCAGCGACACAAAGCTGTCACTCATGCCGCGGGCAAGCCCATCGACGGTGCCCACGATGATGCCCTCGGGGAACACTGCCGAGTAGCCGCTGGTGACGATGGTGTCACCCTTGTGGTAATTCAGATGCTTGGGCAACTCCTCGAGCACGGCAAACTGCGGGCTCCTGCCGTCCCACACCAGGCTGCCGTAGAAGCCGCTGTTCCTGAGTTTGCACGATAGCCTCATGTGGGGGTTGAGCAGCGAGATGACGCGTGCCGCGTGGGGTCCCGCCACGTTGACGATGCCCACCACGCCGTTCTGGTCGATGACGCCCATCTCGGGGGTCACGCCGTCCAGATAACCGCGGTTGATGGTGATATAGTTGTTAGGCTGGGCGATACTGTTGCTGATGACCTGCGCCATGACAAAGCTGTACTGCTTCAGGGCCGGTTGGTGCAACGAGTCGGGCGTGGCAAGGGCCATGTCGGCCATCTGGTTGCGCAGCTCAATCAGTTCCATCTCCAGCGCGGCGTTACGCTCCTGCAGACTCTCGTTGATGTCGTGCAGGTAAAAATAGGACGTGACGCGGTTGAACGCATTATAGACCGCGGCGCTCACACGATTGGCCGAGGTCAAATATACGCTCTGCTGGTAAGGATTGTCCTTAAACAACAGCACGAGGCTCAATATCACATAGATAGCGAAAATGAACCACGCACTGTGTTTGACGAAAAAGTTGAGCAGATTGTTCATCAGGATCAGCTCTGTACTTTTTTAGCCTTTAGCCTCTAGCCTCTAGCCTCTAGCCTTTAGCCGGCATTTGTAACAAGCTAACAGCTAACGGCTAACAGCTAATAGCTAAAACAAAATCAACGCATCAGGAACTTGAAGTGCTTGATGTTCTTCAGTGCGATGCCGGTACCCTTGGCCACAGCGTGCAGGGGATCCTCGGCGACATGGAACTCGATGCCGATCTTGTCGGTCAGGCGACGGTCCAGTCCGCGCAGCAAGGCGCCGCCACCGGTCAGGAAGATACCATTGTGCACGATGTCCTGGTACAACTCGGGAGGCGTCTGCTCCAGGGCGCTCAGGACGGCAGCCTCGATCTTGGAAATCGACTTCTCGATGCAGTGGCACACCTCCTGATAGGTCACGGGGACCTCAAGGGGCAGCGAGTTGACCTGGTTGGGGCCGTGGATGATGAAATCCTCGGGAGCATCGGGACCCAGGTCGGTCAACGCCGAGCCGACGTTGATCTTGATGGCCTCGGCGGTGCGCTCGCCCACGCGTACGTTGTGGGCACGGCGCATGTGCTCCTGGATGTCCTCGGTCAGGTCGTCACCGGCAGTGCGGATGCTCTTGTTGCTCACGATGCCACCCAGCGAGATAACGGCAATCTCGGTCGTACCGCCACCGATGTCAACAATCATGTTGCCCTCGGGCGCCAGCACGTCGAGACCGATACCCAGCGCTGCGGCCATCGGCTCGTAAATCATATAAACGTCGCGGCCACCGGCATGCTCGCTGGAGTCGCGGACGGCACGAATCTCGACCTCGGTCGAACCCGAGGGGACACACACGACCATGCGCAGTGAGGGCGAGAACCAATGGTTCTTGGCGCTCACCTTCTTGATCATGCCGCGAATCATGTGCTCGGCGGCGTTGAAGTCGGCAATGACACCGTCGCTCAAGGGCCTCACGGTGCGGATACCCTCGTGCACCTTGCCGTGCATCTCGCGGGCGCGTTCACCCACGGCGATGGGCTTGTTGGTTTTGGAGTCCAGTGCGACAACCGACGGCTCATCGATGACGATACGGTCGTTATGGATGATAATGGTGTTGGCTGTTCCTAAATCGACAGCGATTTCTTGTGTGAATGAAAACCATCCCATGATTGTTATCTGTATGTTTGATAGTTAGTTGTGAATATCTAGTTGAAAATCTCTTATGAATCGGGCTGCAAAGTTACTAAAAACTCGCCAATACGCCACTATGTTTTGATGTAGTTTTTTCTAGCATTTTTGCTCAGAAACCTACAGCGTTTCTTCCAATGATTCCACCGCGTGGCGCACGCAGTCCTCACATGAGCACAACGGCCCGCGGTCGCTTCCCACGCCCTTCAGGTCCTTGCAGCGCGTGGCACCGCAACGCTGCTCAAACTCGGCTCGCAGCTGGCTGGCCTGGGGGTTCATGCGGCGGTTGTCATATTTTAGCAACCCCTGCGCTATTTGCGCGCCGCACAGGGCGCCGCAGGTCTCTTCCATGCAGCCCATTCCGCTGCCAAAACAGGCCCCCATCGCCAGCAGTCTGTCCTGCGGCATTCCCAGCTCGGGTTGGAAGGCCAGCAGCACGGCCTGACAGCAGTTATAGTCACGCTTATACATTACCGCGCGCTCGCGCCGCGGCATCCCGCTCATCATCATGTCTTCTTCCATGTCTCTTATATATTAATGTGAATTTCTCACTGCAAAGGTAGTGAAAAGTTTTATAGAGACCCAAGATTTTACATCTCATGGCCCAAACAGATGGAGCAGAAAGTGATTTATTTGTCCGCGAACGGAACTTTTACCTGGTTCGCGGCACGATAAACGCATGTATCAGGCCTAAATATGCCTAATTATCCTACTGATATTGGTTATAAAATCATCAAAAAATTGGTTTTATTTGTCCGCGAACGATATTTTTTGTATCTTCGTGGCACGATAAAACACTATTTTTGAAATGAAACTGATAGGACGCAAACAAGAAGTGAAGGAATTGAATCGCTTGTATAATAGTGATTTACCTCAGTTTGTGGCTGTTTATGGCCGTCGCAGGGTGGGCAAAACCTTTCTGGTGGACGAAACATTCAAAGGGCGCATCACTTTTCGTCATGCAGGATTGTCACCTGTTGACAGCGGCACAGGAAAGAATGAGCTTAAAAGTCAACTGAAAAATTTTTATTATTCGTTGACGACTCAAGGCATGAAGAAGTCTAAATGTCCTACATCGTGGCTAGAGGCGTTTTTCATGCTTGAGCAGCATCTCCAATCGATAGATGACGGCAGGCGCCAGTTGATTTTTCTCGATGAACTGCCCTGGATGGATACGCCTCGATCGGGTTTTATTACGGCGCTAGAGGCTTTCTGGAATGGTTGGGCTTGCCATCGTGACAATATCATGCTGGTGGTGTGCGGCTCGGCATCTTCATGGGTCCAAAATCGTTTAATCAATAATCATGGAGGTCTGTACGGTCGGTTAACCTATGAAATTAAG
Organism: uncultured Bacteroidales bacterium; assembly: GCA_902776955.1. Lineage (GTDB taxonomy): Bacteria > Bacteroidota > Bacteroidia > Bacteroidales > Muribaculaceae > Sodaliphilus. Next base: position 9,761 of record CACYSG010000021.1, read on the forward strand.
TTGGCTCCATTCAATTTGCGTGAGTGTGAGGCATTCTATCACAGTCGTGGTGTCAAATTATCACGCTATGAAATTGTGCGAGGCTATATGGCATTGGGCGGTGTGCCTTATTACTTGGGTTATATTGAGCCGAGCAAGAGCATGGTGCAGAATGTGGATCGCTTGTTTTTCTCCAAGGGCGCTCCCCTGCGAGGTGAGTTTGATCGCTTGTTTGCATCGGTGTTTGCTCGTCCTGCCGAGGTAAAAAGTATTGTGAAAGTCCTAAGTGAACGTCATGCTGGATATACCCGCAACGAAATTGCTGCAAAGACGGGTATTAAGCTGGGCGGCGGCTTGAGCAAGTTGCTTGAGGCATTGATTGTCAGTGACTTTGTACAGCCCTATGTGCCTTTTGGAAAAAGCAAACGATCGGTTCATTACAAATTGGTAGATCCTTTCTGCTTATTCTTTATGCGCCATGTTTACAATCGGAACCATCCCGATAGTTTTTGGCAGCAGAACCAATCTTCTCCTTCCATTCTCAGTTGGCAGGGAATAGCGTTTGAAGATATTTGTTTGCTGCATATTGACCAGATCAAGAAGGCTCTAGGCATCTTTGGTGTTTCATCTCGGCAGTCCTCATGGGCTTTGCCCGGCAATGATGAGACAGATGGCACTCAGATTGATTTGCTCATTGAGCGGAATGACAATGTGGTAAACCTGTGTGAGATGAAATTCTACAAGAATGATTTTGCTGTGGATAAGGCCTATGATCGCACGCTGCGCAACCGTCTAGCAGTGTTGCAGGAGGGGTTGCCCAAGCGCATTGCTGTTCACATGACGCTGATAACGACATTTGGGCTTGCATATAATGAATACTTTGGCGATTTTCAGCAAGTTATCGTTCTTGATGACTTGTTTGAGTAAGTGTTTTGGATAGTGAAAAGTGGTTTTATTTGTCCGTGAACGGGGTGAAAGTACCGTTCGCGGCACGGTAAACGCTTGTTTTCTGGGAATTCGCCTGTGGCGGCTCCTGCTTTCGTATTGGCACAATGGGGTCGCTTGATGGGCGTTTCTTTTGGGGCTTTCTCGCTTGTTTATTTCGTGTGATTGCCCTGAATTACAAGGCTTGTTTTGTTTTTCTTGAGGGGAATTTACTGAAATTGGCTCCGAATGTTTACTGAAGCAAGAAAAAATGCTTTTTCTTGCCATTGTGTTCGGCTTGCACTATCTTTGCGGTGTCAATCACTGGCATAAATTACCTAACTAGAACATTTTGATGATGAAACGACCTATAAATTCTAGGATATCCATGAGCCGATGCCTGATGCTGCTGTTGCTGATGTTTGTATCAATTTCAGCCTTGGCGCAAGAGGCTTACTCAGTATTTACCGAGGCTGACAGCACGCTGACGTTTTTCTACGATCAACAGCGCAGTTCCCGTCCGGGCACATCCTATTCGTTGGTAATAGAGGATAGCGTTCCCGGTTGGTATGGGAACAGCGGCAACATCGCCAAGGTGGTGTTTGACACCACATTTGTGGCAGTCCATCCCTCTTCCACTCTAGCTTGGTTCCGCGATATGTCAAAGCTGGTCTCCATTACGGGAATCGAAAATTTAAATACCGATTTGGTGACCGACATGAGGAGAATGTTTCAGGGTTGCAAATCCTTGAAATCGGTTGACGTGAGTGAATTCAACACCTCGAATGTGACCGACATGATGAGCATGTTCCAAGATTGTTCGCAATTGACAACCCTTGACTTGAGTGGCTTCAATACCTCAAATGTGATAGACATGGAAGGTATGTTTTATAACTGCATTTCATTGAAATCGGTTGATGTGAGTGGTTCCAGCAACACGAAGTTGACAAAAACAGGATTCATGTTTTCTAACTGCTCATCCTTGACAACCCTTGACCTGAGAGGCTTTAACACCCTGAATGTGACTTACATGAGATGCATGTTTGCTGGTTGCACACAGTTGGCATCCATCAACTTGAGCACTTTCGATACGTCGAAAGCGACAGATATGAATGGCATGTTCTATAACTGCCAATCGTTGGACTCCCTCGACCTGAGTAATTTCAACACCGTGAATGTGACCGACATGAATAGCATGTTCGCTGGTTGCCGCTCCTTGACATCTCTCGACCTGAGTGGTTTCAAAACCGCGAAAGTGACAGATATGAAAGACATGTTTGAGAGCTGCTTATTATTGGATTCCCTTAACTTGAGCAGCTTTGACACCTCGAATGTGACAAACATGGAATTCATGTTCGCAAACTGCCAATACTTGACCTTCCTCGACCTGAGTGGCTTCAAAACCTCAATGGTGACAACCATGAGTGGCTTGTTCTCTGATTGCCAATCCTTGACAACCCTTAACCTGAAAGAATTCAACACCTTGCATGTGAAAAACATGACAGACATGTTTAAGAACTGCCATCATTTGAAAGCAATCTATGTTACCGATAGCTGGACTACAGATTCTATAACCGAGTCAACTGATATGTTTTTGGCTTGTTTCGATCTGGTCGGAGAGAAGGGCACAACCTATCATCCGGAACATGTGGATGTCGCCTATGCCCATATCGACAATGCCCCCATCGATCCGGGTTACCTGAGTGAATGGAGGGAGGGTTATGCCTGCTACACGCCGGCCAACATGACGCTGACTTTCTACAACGACAGCAAGCGCACAACCCGCCCGGGCACTTCCTATTTGCTGAATCAGGGAACAGTCAATCCTGGTTGGACTGAATATGCTGCACGCATCACCCGAGTGCAGATTGACACCACATTTGTCGAGGCCCGCCCCGTTACCACCTACGGTTGGTTTTCTCAAATGAACAATCTGGATTCCATTATTGGAATCGACTATTTAAACACCGACTCGGTGACCGACATGAGGAGAATGTTCGCTGGTTGCCAGAAATTGGACACCCTTGACTTGAGCGGCTTCAACACCTCGAATGTCACCAACATGTGGGCGATGTTCTATGACTGCCAAAAGTTGGACTCCCTTGACCTGAGCGGTTTCAACACCTCGAAGGTGACCAACATGGCCCGCATGTTCTCGGGCTGCGAATCTCTAACTTACCTTGACTTGGCCAGTTTCAATACAGACAGCCTGAGGGACGTGGCGGGCATGTTCGCCGGTTGCGGTTCCCTGCCGTCCCTTGATCTGAGCGGTTTCAACACCTCGAGGGTGAAATACATGAGTTATATGTTCAATGGCTGTGATTCCTTGATCGCTCTTGACCTGAGCGGCTTCAACACCACTAATGTGACCGAAATGGAGTACATGTTCCTGGACTGCGATTCGTTGGCATCCCTTGACCTGAGCGGCTTCAACACCATGAATGTGACCGACATGGGAGGCATGTTTGCTGGCTGCGACACTTTGGCGGTCCTCGACCTGAGCAACTTCAATACGTGGAATGTGCGTAGCATGGAAGCCATGTTCAACGGTTGCAGCCATCTGAAAACTATCTATGCGGGCCGAGGCTGGAACACTGGCGCCGTGACTCAATCCGGTGAAATGTTTTACGGTTGCGACCGTCTTGTCGGAGGCCAAGGTACAGCCTATGATGAGAACTATGTGGATGCCGCCCGTGCCCATATCGACGGCGGCCTGGACGACCCGGGCTATCTCACCGAGAAAATCAATATACTCCCTGGTGACGTGAATGCCGATGGCGAGGTTAACATCGCCGACGTGAACTGTGTCATCAGCGTTATTCTGGGAGACCCTGACACCTATGAGGGCCGTGCCGACGTGAATGATGATGGCGAGGTAACCATCGCCGACATCAATGCCGTCATCGATTACATCTTGTAGGCAGTGATGTGTCCCCCACATCCAGCGCCTCTCATGGTTGATTGTTCAGCCATGCTTCCTTGCGCCCTAGGCTTGCATTATTGTTTCCTGGTCGAGGCAATAACCGGCGTGGCTACACGTTATATATATAATAAAGAAAATATCAAGTGCGCACTATGAACAAGAGAATGATTTCGCTCATGGCAGCCGCGCTGGCTTTGTTGTCGGCGAGCGGCCAGGTGTCGTTTACCGGTGTCGGAGAGCACCCAGTTATTGAGTTGACTCCCGAGTCGACCACCGGCTTGAATAAGATATATGTCATTTATGACGTCAATGGGGTGACGATGAACTTCGACTCGTATACTGGTGAGCGGGCGAAATGGGAATACTATGACTATCGTAGCGGTAGCCTTGATATCAATCCGGTTCCCGATATCCGCTGGAACGGTATGTCAACCTCGCTGGATAGGATCATTCCCAACGTCGGTTACAAGATTCAGGATGGCGATAACAGTCCGTTCTTCTGTTGGGTGGTGAACTATGTCGACTATCCCTTGGAATTGAACGACTTGTTCTTTGGCTCCGAGACGCCGTGTAACCTGGTAAGTTTTGACCTCGACGGACAGGCTCCTGCCATCGACTATTATGTGAATAGGCGCCGCCATGTGATTGACCGCCAAATCGAGTTGAAATACAATACGCTCGAATTTGTTGAAGATAGTATCAACTCCTATTGGGATATGGTAGCGGTCGTCGATACTTTTCCTGCCCTCGATCAGGCCTTCCAGATCGAGCCGCCCCTGTGCAACACGGTTTTCCTGCTCACCGGTGACCGCTTCTTGAGAGAGTGGAACATGGAGGAGGAAGGCACTGAAAGCGACCTCTATATGACTCAGGCCGTGGATTGTGAAGCCATGGCATGGCAAGAGAATCACGATGGTACTTATTCCAAGGTCGAGTCGACCATCAGCGACGGCTCTGCCCCGGTTCACGTCTTGTTCAAAGGTTTTCCCACCGAAGCGGCAGTCTATCGTGCCTGGCAAATTGCTGACGACCCCGAATTTGAGAATATCATCCTGCAATACAACCAGGACGAGTTGGACTACTCCTTCACCGATGTCGGTACCGTTTATGTGCGTTACATGGTGGCCAATGCGTCGGGAACGTGTGAAGAGACCAGCGATTACTATACCATCAATGTGGGCGTGAGCTCGATAGGAGTGATGATGGGAGGAAGAAGGGAAGTCTCCAATGTGTTCTCACCTGGCACGACCCCGGGTGTTAACGACATCTGGAAGGTTCCGACCAAGTCGCTGGTTGAATTCCACTGCTGGATTTTCAACCGCTGGGGCAATCTCGTGTATGAATTCACCGACCCCGACGGAGGATGGGATGGCACCTACAAGGGTAAACTTGTCGATCCGGGTGTATTTTATTATGTGGCAAAAGGTTTAGGTAGTGACGGCGTGTCCCACGAGAAACGCGGCGACATCACGATCATTAACTACAACCAGAGGTACGGTGCCGACCCGATGGGCGGTAACGGCGCCACTGGTGGCACGACGGGTACTGGGGAATAAAAGAACAAGAGTAATCGTAAAGACAACACAATGAAAAAGGCAATAATATTGGCGGTGGCGTTGATAGTGTCATCGTCGGTTGTGGTTCAAGCCCAACTCAAGCGCGAATACACCCGCCAGGAGACGCCCTCTCCCGTGTTCAGCACGGCGGCGAGTCCTGACATTCCCATGAGTGTGACGTTTGCGGGCGAGAAGATCAGTTTTGACCGCCTGGACATGGCCGAGCGCCTGGACCGCGAGTTGACAGGCGTCATCTATGGCCACACGACGACGCAATTGTGTTTCAAGCGCGCCAACAGGTATTTCCCGGCGTTGGCGGCGATTCTCAAGGAGCAGGGCGTGCCTCTCGATTTCCTCTACCTTGCCGTGACCGAGAGTTCGATGGACTATAACGCCTACTCCAGCGCCAGGGCCGCCGGTTTGTGGCAGTTCCTGGCCGGAACGGGACGTGACTATGGCCTGGAAGTGAACGACGAGGTGGACGAGCGCTATGACCCCGAGAAATCCACGGTGGCCGCCTGCAAGTATCTCAAGGCCGCCTACAAGAAATATGGCCACTGGCCCACGGTGGCCGCCAGCTACAATGCCGGCATGCAGCGCATCAGCAACGAGATGTCGAGCCAGAAGGTGGACAACTCCTTTGACCTCTATCTGGTGCAGGAGACATCGCGCTATGTGTTCCGCATCATTGCCTACAAGCTGGTGATGGAATCCCCCAAGCGTTACGGCTATCGCTTCTCGCGCAAGAACCTGTGGCAGCCCGTGGCCTATACGACCGTCGATGTCACGGGGTCGGTCCCCAGCTGGATTGACTGGGCACGCTCCAAGGGGCTCACCTACGCCCAGCTGCGTGAGGCCAATCCGTGGATTCGCTCCACCAGGCTGACCAACAGCGCCGGCAAGACCTACAAGGTGAGAATACCCAAGAACGACGAACTCTATCGCAGCAAGCGCAAGTTCACCGTGTATAACAAGGATTGGGTAGTGGACTAGACGACCGACCACTCTAGAAAATCTAGATACTCTAGATACTCTAGAGTATCTAGAAGAACAAGATAACAAGAAACCAGAGATAGATGAAATTTAACGGGCAGGATATAGATAGCGTGGAGGTGTTGGGCGCCAGAGTCCACAACCTCAAGAACATCGATGTAGAGATACCTCACTACAAGCTCACCGTCATCACGGGACTGAGCGGCAGCGGCAAGTCGTCGCTGGCGTTTGACACGGTGTTTGCCGAGGGGCAACGACGTTACCTCGAGACCTTCTCCTCCTATGCCCGCAACATGATGGGGATTCTGGAGCGCCCCAACGTGGACAAGATATCCGGTTTGTGCCCCGTCATCTCGATAGGGCAGAAGACCGTTAACCGCAATCCGCGCAGCACGGTGGGAACGACGACCGAGGTCTATGACTACCTGCGACTGCTGTATGCCCGTGCCGCCGATGCCTATTCATACCTGTCCGGCGAACGCATGGTCAAGTATACCATCGACAAAATCCTGGACCTGATCCTCGGACGCTACCAGGACCACAAGATCTATATCCTCGCCCCGCTGGTCAAGAACCGCAAGGGACACTACAAGGACCTGTTCGAGAACCTGCGCAAGAAGGGGTATATGAACGTGCGCGTGGACGGCGAATTGCGGGAAATCACTTTCGGCATGAAGTTGGACCGTTACGTCAACCACAGTGTGGAACTGGTGGTGGACCGCCTCAAGGTCGCCGACAAGGACAAGAAGCGCCTTGCCGACACCGTGGACCTGGCTTTCAAGCAGGGCAACGGCCAGCTGATGGTGCTCGATGCCGACACCGGTGAGGTAGGGTATTACAGCCGTTCGCTCATGGACCCCTCCACGGGTTTGTCCTATCTGGAGCCGGCACCCCACAATTTCTCGTTCAACTCCCCCTTGGGCGCGTGCCCTCACTGCAAGGGACTGGGCTATGTCAACATAGTTGACCGCGACAAGATCATGCCCGACATGACGGCTAACATCCGCGGGGGCGGCATCCTGCCCCTGGGCAAATATAAGAATGTGCAGATCTTCTGGCAGATATCAGCCATCTGTGAGAAATACGGCTGCACCCTCGACACGCCGTTGGCCGAACTGCCCGAGGAGGCCCTCAACGACATCCTCAACGGTACCAACGAGCGCCTGAGCCTGCGCACCGAGACACTCAGCACGAGCAATTACTTCCTGACCTTTGACGGACTCGTCAAGTACCTCGAGATGCAGCAGGACGACACCGCCACCAGTGCAGCCCAAAAGTGGGCGGGGCAATTCTTCTCGCGAGGGGTGTGCCCCGAGTGTGGTGGCGCGCGTCTCAACCGCGAGGCTTTGCACTTCATGCTCAACGGCAAGAATATCTCGCAGCTCGCGGCAATGGACATCAGCGAACTGCGGGAATGGATTGGCGACCTGGAGCATCACGTCACGCCCACCCAGTGGGAAATTGCCCGCGAAATCGTTAAGGAAATCGGCTCACGGCTGGATTTCCTCATCGAGGTGGGACTGGACTACATGTCGCTCAACCGCAACTCGGCCTCCCTCTCGGGCGGCGAGAGCCAGCGCATCAGGCTTGCCACACAGATCGGGTCGCGACTGGTCAATGTGCTCTATATCCTTGACGAGCCCTCCATCGGCCTCCATCAACGCGACAACCAGCGCCTGCTGGATGCCTTGAAAACCCTGCGCGACGATGGCAACACCATCCTCGTGGTGGAGCACGACAAGGACATGATGCTGCAGGCCGACTATATCATCGATATCGGGCCGCTCGCTGGCCGCAAGGGTGGCCATGTCGTTTTTGCAGGCACACCGGCTCAACTCATCGAGCAGCACACCCTGACGGCCGATTACCTGAACGGCACGCGTGCCATCGAGGTTCCCGCCAAGCGCCGTGCCGGTAACGGCAAGTGGCTTACCCTGAAAGGGTGTCGCGGCAACAACCTCAAGGGGGTTGACGTGGAATTCCCCCTGGGCACCTTTATCTGTGTCACGGGCGTGAGCGGTAGCGGCAAGTCCTCGCTCATCAACGCGACCCTGCAGCCCATCTTGAGCCAGCGCCTGTATCGGTCGCACACCGCACCGCTGCCCTATGACTCGGTGAGCGGTTTGCAGCATGTGGACAAGGTGGTCACCGTCGATCAGGCTCCGCTGGGACGTACGCCCCGCTCCAATGCCGCCACCTATACGGGCGTGTTCACCGACATTCGCAACCTGTTCGTCAACCTTCCCGAGTCCAAGATCAGGGCCTACAAGCCGGGACGCTTCTCGTTCAACACGAGCGGCGGACGGTGCGAGAAATGCAACGGCAACGGCTACAAGGCCGTGGAGATGAATTTCCTGCCCGACGTGCTCGTCCCCTGTGAGGAGTGCGGTGGCAAACGCTATAACCGAGAGACGCTGGAGGTCAAGTTCAAGGGCAAGTCCATCGCCGACGTACTCGACATGACCATCAACCAGGCCGTGGAGTTCTTTGACGCCGTGCCCTCGATTCTGCGCAAGATCAAGGTGCTGCAGGACGTGGGGCTCGGATATATCAAGTTGGGGCAGCCGTCAAGCACGCTGTCGGGCGGCGAGTGCCAGCGAGTGAAGTTGGCATGCGAACTGGCCAAGAAAGATACTGGCAAAACCGTCTATATCCTTGACGAGCCCACGACCGGACTTCACTTCGAGGACATCAAGGTGCTTCTGGGCGTCCTCAACAGGCTTGTGGATAAGGGCAACACGGTCATCGTCATCGAGCACAACATGGACGTTATCAAGTGCGCCGACCACATCATTGATATGGGGCCCGAGGGCGGGCGGGGTGGAGGACTGGTGATCGCCAGCGGCACCCCCGAACAGGTGGCACAGGTCGAGGCCTCGGTCACCGCAAGGTTCCTCAAGGCAGAACTCGCGACAAAGGAATAATCCAATCCTAATCCCATTTCTATCCTCATAATAGTCCTTAAAAGGACGACAGCACAACGCCATCGACTGCGTAATGTCGATGGCGTACAATTGTCGTCCCTTGTCTTATCTTGTTTTTCGTGTCCTGAAAGATGTGGGAAATGCAGGCCGACGACCTGCAATTTTCGCATTTTCCCGGACACCAATGTTTGATAATAAATGGCATGATGGGCTTACTGTGTGGGGTTACGGGGGGACGGTTTTCCAGTCCGAAAAATGCGGGCATTTTTCATCCAGGATAATCGTCCCCAGTCGCTGGCGGGTAGGGCCTCGCCTTGGCGTGGCCGCAAAGCGGCAGCCAAAATTAAACGCAGATGACGTGTTTTTTTTCGCGAGAATTGACAAAAAAAACTGTTGTCGATGCCTGAGGAAACGAACGGCCACGCCAAGGCGAGGCCCTACGTCTGGCGGCTTTTACACCAAAGCGTTTGTTTCCGGACACGAATCATCACATAAGATCTCTTATCTCTTATCTCTCATCTTTTATCTCCCATTTAGGGTGGGGCAAAGAGCGAAAAAATGAAAATTGAACGATTTTTGAGTCAGAAAAATCGCGTTTTGGCATGCCAGGTAGGTGAGCCTAACGCACCAAATTACCTTAAATTTTCAATAAAATCTCTCCCCGATATGGAGTGGGCCGTCGTCCTCAATCAGGGGTAAATCAAGAAAAAACAAACAGTTTTCGGGATTTTTTAGTCGTTGATAAATCGTAAAAATATTACTTATTATTGTATTTTTCTACCATTTGCGCTTATAAATCGAAATCATAGCAATTTCGGTCAATTTTTCAATTTTCTGGCATCAAATTCAGCCACCTGAAAATCGACACAAAACAAGCTATGAAGTCAATAAATATAGGGTTATTTGTCAATATTTGACAAGTTTGAAGTCGGCTAGAATGCGTCAAATTTTCATATTTTGTGTTGAGATAGGGTGGGCTGGAAAAAATCGCAAGGAAATCGAGTTGAGCCCTCAAAAAGCTAGAAATGGTATTTTACCAACGGTGGATTTTGCTTTGTGAACATGGTTTTGTTTGCGATTACAAACGGCGGGGTGGAGACCAGAATCGGCTATTTTTGGTCCGATCCCGGGGTTTGCGTTTGTGACCAGCGTTTAAAAATCACGAATTTACACCCGTAAAGTTTACAAAAACACCCAAAAATCGCATTAACATTTATTTAACTATGCTACAATTAACTGAAAACTAGCTAATTACAACAAATTCTTCTAGTATGGCTTTATAGAATGAGTATTTGACCGGATTATCACTCAAATTGGTGATTTTTACTGAATGTAAAACACTGAAAAACAATATATAATGAGATTATATCTAAAGTATGACTTTATATTATTTAATTTGCTTTTGTGATAGGGCAAAAATTGTCTATTTTTGGAAAATATAATTGCAAATTCAAAAATTTTCGTTTATAAATTTGGTCAGTTCAATAATTCGTTCTAAATTTGCAATCCCAAAATTAAAGAACGCAAACAGTCGGTTTTTTGATTGAGGGTCGGTTTTGGAGGGTTTTCCAGGCTGATGTTTTGACCCAGAAAATTTCTGGTTACAATTTATGAGATTCTCGCGTAGGTATATGCGCTACAAAATTTGTTTATAAAATGGATATTGTAACGAGATTAAAAATGTTTCTTGAGCAGACCGGGATATCCAATTCCCAGTTTGCCGATACATGCGCGATACCTCGTCCCACGCTCTCGCAGCTGCTCAACGGCCGCAACAAGAAAGTCAGTGATGAGGTCATCGGCAAGATCCATCGTGCCTATCCATCCCTGAACGTGATGTGGCTCATGTTTGGCGACGGCGACATGCTCCTCTCGGGCGGTGCGGAATCATCACCCGCCGGCGGGGAGTCTGCTCCTGTGGCCGCAACTGCCGAGACGGGTGCCGGTGAATCTGGCCAGCAGCGTGCGATATCGTTCGACGACGATTCGCCTGCCGGGTACCGTCCCGTTTCGCGTCCGTCGCAGCGCATCGCCACCCCCTCCTCGGTCAACGAGGCCATCGAGAACATCATGCGCAGCAACACGGTCACCCACGGCATGCGTGGCTCCACTCCCCCCGAGGCGCGCCGTGTGTTGAACATCATGGTCTTCTACAGCGATGGCCGATTTGAATCATTTGGCCCTGCTCCGGGAACCTAAAACTAAGGAACATAAATGTAATAATGTTGATATTCGCTCACAGGCTTTGCCGGTCGCTCGTCACACTTAAATTTAGAATAACGACTTTTGCCGCACATTAATAATAAAACAAAACCTGACTAATACAAACCATTGCTATCGAAAGGGTGACCGGCAAGCCGCGTGAGCTTACAAAAAATGAGACAGAGACAAACATTACGAATTGAGCACTTAAAAAAGTATCAAACCAAACACTAAGCACACAAAGTGACATCGGCTCAAGGGCGACCGCCCTCGAGCCGATATTTTTTTTGTGGCAAGACACCCCTCCTGTGGGCGCTGCTACAGTGTTATCACTTGATGAGGTTGCCCATCACGTCGCGCAGGATCTGCCTTCCTGCCGCACTGGTGGCGTTCTTGGCAGCCCGCCCGGCAACGTCCTTGACGCTTGTGTTCTTGCTCTTCTTGCCGGTGATGGTGTCGGATACCGTCTTGCCCAGGATGGTGGCCAGGGTGCCTGTCACTGCCGTGACGACGGCTTTCCACACCTTGTCCCAGATGGTCTTCTCTTTCTTCTTGGACTTCTCGGCTTTGGCGGCTTCTTTCTCGGCCTCCTTGGCTGCTGCGGCCTCCTCGGCGGCCTTGGCCTCTTCCTCGGCTACCTGTGCGAATTTCTCAAAGGCGCTTTCCCGCTCTGCCGCCTCCTTGTACTTGGCGTTGATGTCCTTGTTGGCGTTCATGATGTCCAGGCGCTGGCCATCGGTGATGGCGCCGATCTGGCTCAGGGGGAAGAGCACCTTGGCGCGCTCGACGACACTGGGGGCGCCTTTCTCGTCAAGGAACGAGACGAGGGCCTCGCCGGTCTCGAGCTCGAGGATGGCATCCTCGGTCTTGAACGCGGGATTGGCGCGGAAGGTCTCGGCAGCCACCTTGACGGCCTTCTGGTCGCGCGGGGTGTAGGCCCTGAGGGCATGCTGGACGCGGTTGCCCAGCTGGCCCAGGATCACGTCGGGAATGTCGGTGGGCAGCTGCGAGATGAAGAAGATGCCCACGCCCTTGCTGCGGATGAGTCGTATCACCTGCTCGATCTTGTCGGTCAGCGCCTTGCTCGTGTCCTCGAACAGCATGTGTGCCTCGTCAAAGAAGAAGACCAGTTTGGGCTTCTCCAGGTCACCCACCTCGGGCAGGGTGCTGTACAATTCGCTCAGCAGCCACAGCAGGAAGGTGGAGTACAGCTTGGGCTGCAGCATGAGCTTGTCGGCAGCGAGGACGCTGAGCATGCCCTTGCCGTCCTGGGTGTCCAGCAGGTCCATAATGTTGAACGAGGGGATGCCGAAGAATTTGTCGGCTCCCTGGTTCTCGAGGTGAAGCATCGCACGCTGGATGGCGCCGATACTGGCCGTGGAAACGTTGCCGTATTGGGTGGTATATTCCTTGGCATGCTTGGACAGCCAGTCCAGGGCACTGCGCAGGTCCTTGACATCGTCGAGCAGGATGCCCTTCTCGTCAAGGATGCGGTACAGGATGTTGAGCACGCCCGCCTGGGTGTCGTTCAGCCCCAGGATGCGTGCCATCAGGTCGGGACCCATCTCGCCGATGGTGGCGCGCATGGGGATGCCCTGCTCACCATACACGTCATAGAAGCGCACCGGGCAGCCCTCAAACGTGAGGCTCTCGCGATCGATGCCGAACTCGGGCAGCCTCTTCTCGATAAAGCCCGACAGCTTACCCGGCTGGCTGATGCCCGACAGGTCACCCTTCATGTCGGCCATGAAGCACGGCACGCCGGCCTTGCAGAAACTCTCGGCGATGACTTGCAGTGTCACCGTCTTACCCGTACCGGTGGCTCCGGCGATGAGGCCGTGGCGGTTGGCCATATTGCCCAGGATGCTGATGGGTCCGTTGGGACCGTGGGCGATGTAGAATCCGTTCTCTTGAGTGTACATGATGATGTAGTATTTTATCGGTTATTGTTGTTTCTTGCTTATAGTCGGTACAAAATTAGGCTTTTTCTCGAATAAATCCAAATCAAACGTGCAAATACATTATTTTTCGTGAGGCCGCTTTCTCTTTTGGTGCGGTACTCAGTTCTAACCGATTACCGTAGTTGTGGCACTTGATAAGTCATTTTTTCAAGAAAATGCTTGGTGGCTATAGAAAATGGATATATATTTGCAGCGACGAAATAAATATGAAAAATTATGACTAGGATTTCCGTAAATTGGTGGTGGCGTTGCTCAAGATTGAAAAAGTCGTGAGTCGCGTGACCATTGGGAATCATTGAGATTACAATAAAGAAATTAAAGGTCTGTCGTACTTGCGACAGGCCTTTAAACATTATTAATATAAATACATAGCCAAAATGAAACAGAAAAGATTTATTCTGCAAGAGAGCGAGTTGCCCACAGCATGGTATAACATTCAGGCCGATATGCCCAACAAGCCCATGCCCCCTCTTCATCCTGCCACCAAGCAGCCGCTGGGTGTGGACGATCTGGCCCACATCTTCCCGCGTGAGTGCTGCGTCCAGGAACTTGACACCGAACATGATTTCATCCCCATCCCCGACGAGGTGATGGACAAATATAAAGCCTATCGCAGTACGCCGCTGGTGCGCGCCTATGCCCTGGAAGAGGCGTTGCAGACGCCTGCACACATCTATTTCAAGAACGAGTCGGTGAATCCCCTGGGTTCCCACAAGATCAACTCTGCCCTGGCCCAGTGCTACTATGCCAAGCAGGAGGGCACGACCAATGTCACCACCGAGACCGGTGCAGGACAATGGGGCGCAGCCCTGGCCTATGCCGCTTCGGTATTCGGCCTGGAGGCTGCCGTTTATCAGGTGAAGATATCGATGCAGCAGAAGCCCTACCGCTCGTCGATCATGCGCACTTTTGGGGCCGCTGTGACGGGCTCTCCCTCGATGTCCACCCGTGCCGGTAAGGATATCATCACGCGTGACCCCCATCATCCCGGCTCGCTGGGTACCGCAATCTCGGAGGCCGTTGAGCTGGCCACGATGACGCCGGGCTGCAAGTACACCCTGGGTTCGGTGCTCAACCATGTGGGCCTGCATCAGACGATTATCGGCCTTGAAGCCGAGAAGCAGATGGCGATGGCCGGGGAATACCCTGATATGGTGATTGCCTGCTTTGGCGGCGGGTCCAACTTCGGCGGCATCGCCTTCCCCTTTATGCGCCATAACCTGAAGGATGGCCGCAAGACCGAGTTTATCGCTGCCGAGCCCGAGAGTTGCCCGAAGCTCACGCGCGGCGAGTTTCGTTATGACTTCGGCGACGAGGCCGGTTACACTCCCCTGTTGCCGATGTTCACCCTGGGCCACAGCTTCAAGCCTGCTAACATCCATGCCGGCGGCTTGCGTTATCATGGGGCGGGCATGATTATCTCCCAATTGCTGAAGGACGGCTTGATGCGCGGTGTGGATATCCCGCAGCTGGAATCCTTTGATGCCGGTATGCTCTTTGCCCGCACCGAGGGCATCATTCCGGCGCCCGAGTCGGGCCATGCCATTGCCGCTGCCATCCGTGAGGCCGAGAAGTGCAAGCAGACGGGCGAGCCTAAGGTGATCCTGTTCAACCTTTCGGGGCACGGTCTCATCGATATGAGCGCCTATGACCAGTACCTGAATGGCGACCTGATGAACTATAAAGTCTCGGACGACGATATCTCGCAGACGCTCAAGAGTGTGCCACAGTAAATTTGATATATATAAAAGTTAAACAAAGAAGCAGGAGGGGCGGAAGTTGTTTTTCGCCCCTTCGTGGTGCATTTATGCGTCAGAAATAGTATCTTTGTCGTTGAAATGTATTAATCGATACGACAGTGAGCAATAAGAAAGTTTTTGTCTCGGGCTGCTATGACTTGTTGCACTCCGGCCATGTGGAATTCTTCAGGCAGGCGTCGCAGTTTGGCGACCTGTATGTGGGCATCGGCAGCGACAGGACCATCGAGCGGCTCAAGGGGCACAAGACGATGTACAGCGAGCAGGAGCGGCTGTTCATGGTGCGTGCCATCCGCTATGTCAAGGAGGCTTATATCAATCAGGGCGACGGCTTCCTGGACTTCTTGCCCACCCTCGACATCGTCCACCCCGACTGCCTGGTGGTGAACGAGGACGGCGACCGTGAGGACAAGCGCCAGCTGTGCCGGGAGCGCGGCATGGAATATATCGTGCTCAAGAGGACTCCCGGCGAGGGCCTGGCCTCACGCAGCAGCACGGGCTTGAAGCAGACGCTGGGTCGCCAGCTGCCCACGCGCCTTGATCTGGCGGGCACTTGGATTGACCAGCCCTACGTCTCCTGCCATGCCCCGGGCTGGGCGTTGACCATCTCGCTGGAGCCCACGTTTGAGGTGCGCGAGCGTTGCGGCTTGTCCACGAGCACGCGCAACACCATCAAGCGTGTGTGGCCCTACCGTTTGCCCGACATGGACCCCGAGATGCTGGCCCGTCTGGTCTTTTGCCTCGAGAACGACCCCGAGCGCAGCGACGGCATCGTGAGCGGCGCCCAGGACGCCATCGGCATCTGTGTGCCCGGCTTGGCGAGGCATTATTACAACGGCTCCTACTGGCCCGAGAAGATTGAATATACCCGTGACCCTGCCCTGCTGGCGTGGCTGGAGGACCACCTGTGCTTGATTCCGATGTTTCCGCGCCGTCCGGGCTGCAGCGTGGTCGAGGGCAAGGACATCACCCCGGCCAAGGTGCGCGACCTGGCCGCTGCCGCCGAGCGTTGCTGGGATGCCATCCAGCAGCGGGACATCGACGGGTTTGCCGCGGCCTATCTGGCCTCGTTCCATGCCCAGGTGGCGATGTTCCCCGCCATGATCCAACCCGGCGTGCAGGACTATATCGACCGCTACAGCGCCCTTGACGGCGTGCTGGCGTGGAAGATGCCCGGTGCGGGCGGAGGCGGCTACCTGGCCCTCGTTTGCCGAGACCGCGCCCATTTCCCCGACGGAGCCATATCTTTAAAAATTAGAAGTTAGAAATGAGGAATGAGGAATTAGGAATGAGGAATGAGGAATGAGAAATGAGAAATGAGGAATGGGCATCCGCCGCTAAGGTCCCTAAAGACCTTAAAGTCCTTAAAGACCTTAAAGTCCTTAAAGTCCTTAAAGACCCTAAAGTCCTTAAAGACCCTAAAGTCCTTAAAGACCCTAAAGTCCTTAACCAGTTAAACCGATAAAAATGAAACGCTATTGCCAAACCCTTGAATTGCGGGATGACCGCGAAATGATTGAGAAATACGTTGAGGCCCACGCCCATGTGTGGCCCGAGATCCAGGCGGGCATCCGCAGTGTGGGTATCCTCGACATGCAGATTTACATCCTGGACAACCGACTGTTCATGATATGCGACACGGTGGATGACTTCGACTGGGAGGCCGACAACGCCCGCCTGGCCACCTTGCCCCGGCAGGCCGAGTGGGAGGCCTATGTCGCCCAATTCCAAGGCTGCGACCCTTCTGCCCCCTCGACTGCCAAGTGGCAACTGATGGAACGGATATTCAAGTTAGGAATGTGAAATGTGAAAAGTTTATGAAAAAGCTTTTGTTTTTGATTGGTATTCTGATTATTGGTGTAATCGCCTTTAAGTGTTCTCGTTCTTCGGTTGTAAAAGAGCCTAATACCGTAAGATTCACAGAACTGGACAAGGAAATACAAGACACCCTGTTTTCTCTCTGGCAGAGTAGTGGAGGAATGAGGACGACTACTAAAACAGTATATTATCCTCGTACAAAAGAGACTTGGGTACATGAAACTACGGCACCTATTAATTTTATTGATTTAACCGACAATTATGTCTTAGAATATAAGATAACTAGATTATTTAATTGGCTTTTTGATAATAGAGATAAGGTAGTTATCAATAAAACGAATGGATGGAAGCACACATTTCCTTGGAACGAACATGAACCTGTAATCATCAAGGGAGATAAAATCTATACACCAGCTGTATTCTTATCTTTCTTTGTGGTGTCATCAAAGTCGGAAATGGATACATGCCGTTTTAATGTTTATACCATAAAAGAATGATTGAAAAAGAATCAAACAACCGGAACAACTGACAACAACCCAAACACCCCTTTTTGATGTTGGTCAACTTGTTTGAAAAATTTGAAACAGAATGACAACCGATAAAGAAAACAAATCCCGATTGCTGGTGACGCGTGAAGGCGTGAGCTATGTGCTGCCCTTTATCGTGGTGACCTGCTGTTTTGCCCTGTGGGGCTTCGCTAACGACATCACCAACCCGATGGTGAAAGCGTTCTCCAAGATTTTCCGCATGAGCGTCACCGACGGCACGCTGGTGCAGGTCGCTTTCTACGGCGGTTACTTCTGCATGGCGCTGCCGGCTGCCCTGTTCATCCGCCGCCACTCGTTCAAGAGCGGCATCGTCATGGGGCTGGCACTCTATGCCCTGGGTGTGCTGCTGTTCATCCCCGCGAGGGCTGTGGGCAGCTTCTGGCCATTCCTCATTGCCTATTTCATCCTCACCTGCGGCCTGTCGTTCCTCGAGACGACGGCCAACCCCTATATCCTGCTCATGGGCGATAAGGAGACGGCTACGCGCCGCCTGAATTTCGCCCAGTCGTTCAACCCCATCGGGTCGCTGGCGGGCATGTTTGTGGCGATGAATTTCATCCAGGCGCGGCTCAACCCGCTAGACACGGCGCAGCGTGCCACGCTCGACGACGCGCAGTTCGAGGCGTTGAAGCAGAGCGACCTGGGTGTGCTGGTGCAGCCCTATGCCCTGCTCAGTGTGGTGATTATCCTGTTGCTGGCGGTGCTGCTGGCGGTGCGAGTTCCCGCTTTGCGCAAGGCTTCGAGTGGCGACCGTGCCCCCGTGCTGCCCGCCTTCAGGCGGTTGTGGGCCAACAAGGCTTATCGACGCGGCGTGGCGGCGCAGTTTTTCTATGTGGGCGCACAGATCACCTGCTGGACTTTCATCATCCAGTATGGCACGCGGGTGTTCATGGCCCAGGGGATGAGCGAGCAGGCGGCCGAGGTACTCTCCCAGCGCTACAACATCGTGGCGATGGTGATCTTCTGCCTGATGCGCTTTGTCAATCTCTACCTGATGAAGTATATCAAGCCGGGCCGACTCATGGCCTTCTTTGCCGCCGTGGCCTTGGCGCTGCTGTGCGGCGTGATCTTCGTCGGCGGGCACACGGGAATGTGCTGCCTGGTGGCAGTGTCGGCCTGCATGAGCCTGATGTTCCCCACGATTTACGGCCTTGCCCTGGGCGACGTGGGCGAGGATGCCGAGTTGGGTTCGGCGGGACTGATTATGGCGATTTTGGGCGGCAGTGTGTTGCCCGCACTCCAGGCGATGATCATCGACAGCGGGGTGACTGCCATCCCTGCCGTCAACCTGTCGTTCATTGTCCCTGCCCTGTGCTTTGTCGTGGTGATGCGCTACGGCCTGCGCCACTCCCGCTAATGCCTTAGAACTTGATCGATGAGCATGGTCACGTCGGTGATGTTGACCACGCCGTTGCCGTCGATGTCCCCGTTGGTGATGTCTGAGCTCATCAGTACGGCCTGGATGAGCATGGTCACGTCGCTGATATTGACCACGCCGTTACCGTCGACGTCGCCGGGAATCGGGTCGTCGTCAGGAGGGGTCGTTGCCGCGATGCCGGTGATGAGGGCCCGCTTGATGGCGCCGCTGCTGACGTGATTGGCCTGCCAGGAAACGAAGCGTAGCCGTGCGGTGTCGGTCCTCGCCGGGACGGCCAGCTTGATAGTCAGACTGTGGGTGGAACCGAGGACGGTGGGGACAGTGGTCGCCGAGTCGAGGACATTGCCGACCGCATCGTCTATGGCCATGGTCAAGGCCGTCCGGGAAAGTTCAAAGTCGCTGTCCCTGAAGCTGCTGGTGTACCACACGACGTTGGCCTCGATGCTGTCGATGCCGTGACACTCAAACAGCGGTGAAGTGAGCGTGAGCACATCGCCCTGACTATTGACGTAGAGCACGATTCTGCCGCCAGCGATGTTCGATGAGTTAAGTTGGACGCCGGGGTTGTTGTAGGTCCAGCCGTCAAAATTGCTGCTGGTGAACTGGGGCAACTGTTGGGCAAACAACACTGTTGTTGCCAGGATTGCGGCAAGCGTGGTAATGAAATATCTCATCATATAAAGGTGGTTGAAATAAGAAGAGCAAATTTACATGATTCTCCGCAAATAGCCAATAGAATACCTTGTTTTTCTGAAATCAAGCAGTAGAAATATGTCTTTTTGTTTGGCACTTCGCTCAACTTGCACTACCGTTGCCTTCGGCGAAGGTAGGCTGCGTCTCGACAATGCAAGAAAAATGTGTTTTTTCTTGGCATTGTGCGCGACTTGCACTACCTTTGTCCCAAAGAACTAAAACCATTAATTAACCTGCTTTTCAGCCTTCAGCTGGAAGCCTAACATCTTAGATTAAATTGGAAAATGAAATTCTGGCATTGAACGCCAACCAGGTAGTGGCCTACCTGCAGAAAGAGCCTCGTGAATTCACCAAGGCCGACATCATCCGTTACATTGAGGAGAATGGCATCCGCATGGTCAACTTCATGTACCCCGGCGGTGACGGCAAGTTGAAAACCCTGAACTTTGTGATCAGCAGCAAGGATTACCTGCGCACCATCCTCTCGTGTGGTGAGCGCGTGGACGGCTCCAGCCTGTTCAGCTTCATCCAGGCCAGCTCGAGCGACCTGTATGTGCTGCCCAGGTTCAGCACCGCCTTCCTTGATCCGTTTGCCGAGATTCCCACCCTGTGCCTGCTGTGCTCGTTCTTTGACAAGGACGGCAACCCGCTGGAGAGCTCTCCCGAGCAGACGCTGAGGAAAGCCGCAAAGGCCTTCCGCGAGGTGACGGGTATGGAATATGAGGCCATGGGCGAGCTGGAGTACTACGTCATCCGCCCCTCGGTGGACTACTACCCCGCCCGCGACCAGCACGGCTACCACGAGTCGATGCCCTATGCCAAGACCAACGACTTCCGCCAGCGCTGCATGGACTATATCGCTAAGGCCGGTGGCCAGATCAAGTACGGCCACAGCGAGGTGGGCAACTTTGAGCAGGACGGCGTGGTCTATGAGCAGAACGAGATCGAGTTCCTGCCCGTTCCCGTGCTCGACGCCGCCGACCAGCTGATGGTCGCCAAGTGGGTGATCCGCAACCTGGCCTTCCGCGCCAACCTGAACGTCACCTTCGCCCCGAAGATCACCACGGGCAAGGCTGGCTCGGGTCTGCACATCCACATGCGCATGATGAAAGACGGCCGCAACATGATGATCAACGACAAGGGCGTCCTGAGCGACGAGGCCCGCACCGCCATCGCCGGTATGATGGACCTGGCTCCCGCAATCACCGCCTTCGGCAACAAGAACCCGATGTCTTACTTCCGTCTGGTTCCCCACCAGGAGGCTCCCACCAACGTATGCTGGGGTGACCGCAACCGCTCTGTCCTCGTGCGCGTGCCCCTGGGCTGGACCGCTGGCGCCGACATGTGCCGCACTGCCAACCCGCTGGAGCCCGCCAGCAACTTCGACACGACCCAGAAGCAGACCGTCGAGATGCGCTCGCCGGACGGCTCGGCCGACATCTACCAGCTGCTCGCTGGCCTGTGCGTAGCTTGCCGCCACGGCTTCGAGATGAAGAATGCCCTCGAGTTGGCCGCCAAGACCTATGTTGACGTGAACATCCACGATGCTGCCAATGCCGACCGCCTCAACGAGCTTGACTGCCTGCCCGACAGTTGCGTCGCCAGTGCCGACTGCTTGGAGAAGCTGCGTGGTGCCTTCGAGGAGCACGGCGTGTTCAGCACCCACATGATCGATGGCATCATCGCCGAGCTGCGTTCGTTCAACGACCGCACCCTGCGCCACGACATCGAGCACGATCCCAAGCGCACCGCCCAGCTCGTCAACGAGTACTTCCAGTGCGGTTGATGCTCGCTGCGCTCGCAGTTTAGAGTTTAGGGTTTAGCGTTTAGTGAGGCATCCGCCAACTAGGCCTAACGCTAAGACATTGGGATTGCTCGCAAGAGCTCGCAAGAAATCAAAAAAGATTTATAATAGTCATCCGCGTTCCATTCATCAGGGACGCGGATGCTTCTTTAAACTTTAAACTCTAACCTGCTTGCGTCAGCGATCACCCCCTCTAAACTCTCCCCTCTAAACTCTAACCTGCTTGCGTCAGCGATCACGCCCCTAAACTCTCCCCTCTAAACTCTAAACTGCTCGCGCCAGCGAGCATAAAACAACACACCACCGTGCTGCCTTGTTGTGGAGGCAGGTCGATGGTGTGGTGATATGGTTGGAAGCTACAGGCTACTTCTCCTCTTGCGGTTCGTCCATCAGGCCGGCGCGGAATCCGCCTGCTTGGGCCATCTGCACGCCATACTGGTAACCCAGCTGATAGGCCTGCTGTACGAGCTGCTGCATCTGCTGCATGATCATCTGGTACTGCTGCTGATACTGCTGCTGGTTGGGCGCCTGCGGCTGTTGGTAGCCGGGAGGATAGTTAGGAGCCTGTTGCTGTTGTGGCTGCTGCGGGGTTTGATCCCAGGGGTTGGGAATCTCGTTGCCACCTACTGAGCCTCCGCCGCCCTGTTGCTGCTGAGCCTGGCGTGCGGCCTCTTCTAGCTTTTTCTGAAGTTCGTCAAGTAATCCCATAATAAGAACTGTTTAAATAAGTTGAACAATTTCGCTGGGTACAAATTACGGCATATTTCTTGAGAAATGCAAGTTTTGTAACATAGTTTTATTAATTTTTTAATTGTGAGCGCTTCTTTTCTTTTGAACTATCGTGACAGGAACAAGCGGGGCAGGAACCTGTTGTCCCTGCCCCGTTGTGGCTTCGGTTTCGCTGGCGGTGGCGAATGTGTGGCTATTCTGCGCTAGTGTCGACGTCCATGACGAGGCGCAGGCCGATGGGGTAGTTTTCGGAGTAGTTTTCGGGAACAGGGTCGGCACCCATGCGGCAGGACACGCGGCAGTAGGTGGGATCCTTCAAATAGTAGCTGCCGCCACGAATGACGCGCTCTGTGCCCGATTCGGGTCCTACCGGATTGACGAGAGCCTCGCTGCCGTAGGGGCCGAACCAATCCTGACACCACTCCCACACGTTGCCGCTCATGTTATACAACCCCAACTCGTTGTGGGCCTTCGTCCTGACGAGAGGATAGCGATAGCCAGTAAACACAGCGACCTCGTCAATGATGTCGCTGCCGGCGTACTTGTAGCCGTGACTACGGTTGCCGCCGCGTGCGGCAAACTCCCATTCGGCCTCGGTGGGCATGCGGAACGTCCTGCCGGTCATTTCGTTAAGTTTAGCAATGAAGTTCTGGCAATCGTCCCATGATACGCAACTCGCAGCGGCATTCAGGGGTGGAACATACTCTGGGATATAGTACGGTATGGGATTGTAGCCCAGTACGGCTTTCCACATTCCCACTGTCACCTCGGTCTGCCCGATGAAGAACGATGAGACCGTCACCTCGTGGACGGGGCGCTCGTCGTCGGTGGCCTCGCCTTCCTGCTCGGGTGTAGCACCCATCATGAACGTGCCGCCGTCAACCTTGATCATGGTAAACGTCGCATTGCCCACGGTGAATTTCTCCATGACAAACTCACTCGGGTTGGCTGTCACGGCGACGGTCGCCTGTTCGCCAGTGGTGAGATCACTGACGGTAATCGTGGCCTGTCCCACATCGACGGCATCCAGCCTCACTGTGGTGTCTTGATGTGTAATGGTCAGGACCTCGTTGTTGTCGCAGTCCACCTGATAGAGGCCGCTGCCACCCGCGATGGTCACCTCGTCACACAAGCCGTCGTTAGTCTCAACTTCATATTTCGACAACGACAACGGAGTGTCATAGGCCGGCTCGCCCATGGCAAGGCGTAGGCCTTTACTGGGGCTAGCCGCTGAACTATGCTCGGCACTTGAACCTATCGAGACAGTGGTGGTCATATAATAGCCACCACAACTCACACGGCTACCGTCGGTTGATGGCATAATCGGGTTGGTCAGCGGGTTGTTGTAGTAGTAATAGGAATAGTAGTAATCGTGGTAGTCGCTCCTGAATCCATCCAGACAAAACTCTTTCACATTTCCGCACATGTCATACAACCCCAATTCGTTGGGAAGTAACTCGGCCACGGGGTGAGTTCTATGGCCTGAATTGTTCCTGTGCCAAGCGACCTCGTCTTTATCATTGCTGCCAGCGTACATGTAGCCGTGGCTATAGTTGCCGCCACGAGCCGCAAATTCCCACTCGGCCTCGCTGGGCAGGCGGAATGTCCTGCCAGTCATCTCGTTGAGCTTGGCGATAAACTCCTGGCAGTCATCCCATGACACTTGCTCGACAGGGCAGTCGGGGCCACCGGGGCGGCCGATGCCGTTGAAAGAACTCGGATTACTGCCCATCACGGCCACCCACAAGGCTTGTGTCACCTCGGTCCGACCGATGGCAAACGGCGACAAGGTCACTTGGGGGCTATGTATCGACTGGAACGTGCCTCCCTCGACCTCTACCATACTGAACGACACGTCGCCCACGGTGAACGTCATGACGTGCTCGTCAAGGATGAGGCCGATGACAGCATTCACGTCGGCGACATTGATTTCGCCGTCACGGTTCACATCGGCAGCGGCGCTGAAGGTGCCACCGTCAAGAATGATGTCGATAAGCGAGTTCACATCAGCGATATTCACCTCATTATCGCTGTTCAAATCGCCACTTTGTGGCGTCACTTCATCCTGTGCTGGTGCTGCAAGTGCAACAAACAATAAGCAAAGCAGCAGCCAGCTTGCTCTACTGAAATTGCGTAATCTTTTTCCCATAAAAATCTTAAATAATTAGGTTCGTCCAAACTGCTGTTAATCACACAAGCTGGGCAAAGCAATTGTCCAGCATCCATATCCAAATCGTCTTTACGCTTTATGCGGCTTTATAAGGAATCAAGCCATTTTGCGTTTATGTTGTCGCAAAGGTAAGGTGTTTTGTGCGAATTTCCAAATTTTTAGCTAAAAAATGTAATGAAGTGTGAGTCTGACACGCTGAAGACCTGCTTTCGCCTGTAATAATAATACTCAATGTATCCGGTAATTAACGCATTGGTGTAGAAACTGTAGGATGTAAGGCCTCGCCTTGGCGTGGCCTAAAATAAACTACGAATTACGCTAATTTTACAAATTGGCATCCGCGTTCAATTACGCCGTATTTCGCGAATTGCGGCCACGCCAAGGCGAGGCCCTACCCGCAACCGCCCCTCCCTGTAACCTCGCAAGCTAGAGCGGCTAGTAGGACCACAGGTATACCCATCATGCCTATTTTATTATCAAATGATGATTAATCAACATACAACAATGTAAAACAATTGGTTCAGTTGATTACCTATTTAGCCAAAGGGAGAAAAAGCGGTCATAAACCTGATAGTCGCCTTGGCAATCAAGAACCAATTCCTTTTCCACAAGAGACCGAATTGCCGACCTAACAGTACTGGTTGCACCCAATTGATGCTTACTGATAAATGATGAACTTAATGCCTGTTGTACTGTGCCCTCCTTAGCTATCGCCTTGAGCAGTCTGGCTTGAGCTGGGGTTATCAGTCTCATAAAAGTTTGAAATGTAGCCTCATTCTCATCAATTATTTCATTTAATACCTTGTTGACAAGTGACTTTGTAATTTGTTTTTGGCCATTCTCATACAAGCGGTTCATCACCATTTGAATATACCAGGTGTGACCTGCAAGCAGTTGATACAAATCATTAAAAACATCGGTAGGTATCTGCTGGTGATGTGCTTCCAATTTCTCCTTAGCAAACTGATAATAAGAGGACTCCTGTATCTCATAGAGGTTGAGGATTTGTGTGCTTTGGTAGAACGGGCGATTGGCTGAAGTGAACATATTTTCCAATACATGACGTTGGCTACCTGAGAAAATGAAATGTACAGAAGTTAGATGTTGGACATGAGAACGCAACAGCGCTTCCACGTTCTTCTCGCCATAATCAACTATCGTCTGAAATTCATCCATGGCTATAACACAAAGTTGACCAGACTGTTCCATGTATGAGAATATTTCAGCAAGTGAATGCTCGGCCAGTTCTGGCTTGATATCAACCATGAAAGTAGGAACTCCTGTCAACGAATCAAAGCTCAGCAATGGGCGAAGAGATTTGAAAAATGTCGTTACCTGTTTGATAATCTTTGCCTCAGTGGTATCAAGTGATCCTAAGACAACACTAGCCAATTGTTCAACAAGCGATGTTAAGCTATCAGTTTTATATAGGTCCACGTAATAGCATTTGGCTTGTTTCTCAGCTTTCATCTGATGGAAAATATGGCGAATAAGCCCAGTCTTTCCCATGCGTCTTGGGCTTATTAAGGTTACATTGCGCCCGTTTTGCAATGCGGAAATCAGTTTCTGGGTCTCTTGCTCCCTGTCACAGAAGTAGTCTGGCGACACATATCCAGTTAGCAGAAAGGGATTTATTGATTGGGTTCTCTTTTTTGCCATGGTTTCATCAATTATAAGTTATTGCGAATTTTTCGTTGCGAACTTTTCGTTGCGAACTTTTCGCAATGCAAAAGTAAGGTGTTTTTTTTTATTGGCAAATCTTTTGAGCAAAAAAATAATGGTTTTTGTGGTTATTAGGGTGCAGAGATAACAAATCAGGGCCGGAATATCACCTTCCGGCCCTGATTGTGGTTTAGTGGTTATTAGCGGCGATTATGCCTCAGGGTCAACACCCCACTGCTGGCGGGCCAGACGGCGGTAGTTGTTGTAACGCCACTGGGCATTCTCCTTAGCGGCTTTGAACAGCTCGGCTGCCTCGTCGGGATACTGCTTGAGTACCGATGCGTAGCGAACCTCGCCCTTGAGGAAGTTCTCGAACTCGTCCCAGTTGGGAGCGGGGCTGTCGAGGGTGAAGGGGTTCTTGCCCTCGGCCTCGAGCTGCGGGTTGTAGCGCCACAGGTGCCAGTAACCGCAAGCAACGGCAGCCTTCTCCTCGGCCTGAGCCTTACCCATACCGGCCTTGATACCGTGGTTGATACAGGGAGCGTAGGCGATGATGATCGAAGGACCGTCATAGGCCTCGGCCTCGCGGATGGCCTTCAGGCACTGAGCGTCGTTGGCGCCCATAGCGATCTGAGCGGCATAGACGTAGCCGTAGGTGCTGGCAATCAGACCCAGGTCTTTCTTGCGGACGCGCTTGCCGGCAGCGGCAAACTTGGCGATAGCTCCAATCGGGGTAGCCTTAGAGGCCTGACCACCGGTGTTGGAGTAAACCTCGGTGTCGAGCACGAGGATGTTGACATTCTTGCCGCTGGCAATCACGTGGTCCAGACCGCCGAAGCCGATATCGTAGCTGGCGCCGTCACCACCGATGATCCACTGTGAACGCTTAACCAGGTACTGACCCAGCTCGCGAACCTTGATGTCGGCGGGATTGTCGCTGTGCTCGATAGCCTCGAGTGAGCTCGCGGGTCTTGTCGCCGTCGTTGAAGTTCTCAACCCATTCCTTGTACAGGGCCTTCACGTCGGCAGCAACGGTAGCATCCTCGATGGCCTCCTTGACGAAGCCCAGGACGCGTGCGCGCATCTTCTCGTCGGCGATGGTCATACCCAGGCCGAACTCGCAGAAGTCCTCGAACAGGGAGTTGGCCCAAGCGGGACCGTGACCCTTCTCGTTAACGGTGTAAGGAGTCGAGGGAACCGAAGCGCTGTAGATTGACGAGCAACCGGTAGCGTTGGCAACGATCTGACGGTCACCGAAGAGTTGGCTGATGAGCTTCACATAGGGAGTCTCGCCGCAACCCGAGCAAGCGCCCGAGAACTCAAACAGCGGCTGAGCGAACTGCGAATTCTTGACGTTGGACTTGGTGTCCACCAGGTGCTGTTTGCTCTTGACATTGTTGATGGCGTAGTCCCAGAGCTTCTGGTCCTCCTCGTGGCCCTCCATGGGAACCATCACGAGAGCCTTCTCGCCCTTCTTGCCCGGACAAACGTCGGCGCAGTTGCCGCAAGCCAAGCAGTCCATCACGTCAACAACCTGTACGAAGGTCATGCCCT
>CACYSG010000022.1 GCA_902776955.1 uncultured Bacteroidales bacterium
ATTATCGACGCTGAAATCATTACCGAAGATACCCGCTCCCCATTCATCGAATCAAACACCTCCGGCATTACGCTCGAGGAATTGAAACGAAAATGTATTGTACCGAGTTTTAAAGACTCATCCTTAACATTAAGCCACCAAGTTTTTGCAGAGAATGTACTTGGGGCTGCTATGGATTATTTTAACGGCGAAACATTTGGAGATCTTGAATGTCGGGTTTCACATCCCATCTCGGGACGAACCCCAAACGCTCTCCTAAAACCCGAAAAATTCCTTACTGAAGCAGATAAAACTCTATTTTTTCAGAGATTTTGTTTCTGCTTCGAACTGACATCGATGACCAAAACAATAGACGGTCAACCGATATGCCTCACTATTGGTGGGGTAAGAGCATATAACGAACAGAACCTTTACGCAAACAAGAGCCCTGAGAAGCTGAAGATATTCATCGGTTGGAGGGTGAAAGTATGCAGTAACCTTATGTTATCATGCGACGGATTACAAGACAGACTGGAAGTAATGAGCAGTTTAGACATTTACAAGTCAGCGCTCGACCTTTTCACAGCCTTTGATCCTATCGACAATTTCAACATGCTTGAAAACCTGGTCAACACGAGATTATCGACACAGGAGTTTTGCAACATCATTGGACGAATGAGACTGTACCAAGCTTTACCGGCAAGGACAAGACAAGAACTTCATCTGCCCGAACTGCTTTTGGGCGATTCACAGATAAACGCGGCAACACGTGAATTTGTGGGAAACGAGAATTTTGGACTTAACGGACAAGATTCCATCTCTTGCTATCAGCTTTTGCAGTGCCTCAATGAATCGAGCAAGTCTTCATACATAGATACTTTTTTGACCAAGAATCGAAACTGTGTAGAAATTGCGACTGGTATCCAAAAGGCGATTGAAGGACGAGACACGGAAAACTACTCATGGTTCCTGTCATAGTGGAGTAATTCCAAGATTGTATCCGAAGAGGAGGACATCACAAAAACAAGTGGTGCCCTCCTTTTTTATATCAACTAACAATATATCAACAATTTAAAGAACAAGAAAAATGAACAAGATTCAATCATTTGCAAATGCCAAAGAGTATCAAGAGCTTTTTGGCTATGTTGAACACGGAAACGGCGTTAAGAACCGTAGAAACAAAATCCTGCTTGCCCTTTTGAAGAGTAAATCAGTATGGGCGTATTGCAGAGAACGTGAAGATTGGTCGTTACTGGCTATTAAAAGTATGGCCGAGTTGAAGACCAAACTGACGAAGATGATTGCAGATGCCGGGGTTCATCAGGGCCTCGACTATACTGTGGTTTTGAACGGGACCACTTTTCACAGCGATGTATATGAAACAGACTCATATCGCGGAATCCCAGAAGATGGCTCAATAGCATTCGTTCGGTATATCAACCACGAGAACAATGACGGAATTTTCAAGATGAGAGCAGGACGATTCTATTCCAAACTCATCGACGAAACTAACATTGGCCAAGCACTTCCACAACAGGTTAAGACTTGGCTTTGTGAGGAATTTTCTCAAGACTGGCAGGTTTATATCGCCGGTACCTTACCCAACTACACTTTGATTGTAGATCATGATTTTGCAGAAATCTATTCCGGTGAGGCTTGTGCTCCTGGAATGAACTCGTGTATGATTGACCGAAACTTTCATACCTTCTATCGAGACAGTGTAAAAGCTAAAGCTGCTAGACTCGTAGATGAAGACGGTATCATTTTGGCCCGTTGCATTATCTTTACTGAGGTACTCGACGAAGAGGATAAAGTATGGCGTTTAGCAGAACGACAATATGCAAAAGACCAGAGCGATATCCTTAAGAGAGCACTTGTTGATGCCCTCATTAAAGCCGGAGAAATCGATGGTTATAAAATCGTAGGGGCCGACTGTGGAAATTCTCGTGGATTTGTGGATGTAGAAGGAAATTCACTTTCACACAAGAAGTTCTATATCGAATGTGACTTGGATTGGGGTGACAAACTCAGTTACCAGGATTCTTTCAAGTATTACAATCTCAACTCAAACATCGCTTACAACTATACCGATGTGGATTACTCGTATAACCTCGATACCACTAATGGTCAGCTTGAGGACGATGACGAGGAGATGTACTATGCAGAATATCAAGATAGAGACGCGTTTGCAATCTGTGATGTATACTTTCATGGATCTGAGATAACTTGCGACAGTGATTGTATGGAGGACTTTGAATACTTCCAGGAGAACTACTATCACAGCGAGGACGATCTTACCAACTGTCCTGAATGTGGTTCACGTATGCTGGAGCCTGAATATTACCGTGATGAACTTTTCTATAGCGAACTTACAGAGGAATACTATTGCTGTCAAGGTTGCAAGGAGAAGGCTGAGCTCCAATACAAGAAGGACAACTGGCATTATTGCGATTTCGACCAGAAGTACTACGAGGAAGACGACATCCTTACAACCTTCAATGCCTGGAATGAGGATCTGGGCATGTATGAGACCAAGACCGTGAACATCGAAATGGTTGAAGTATATATCAACTGCCAGATCCTGTTCCGTATTGGCGATGAACTTTACGATGAGATTAATGAACAAACCGAGCTGCCCCTTGATGTAGAAGTCGAGGATGAGGCTCTTATTGAAGCTTAGTGAGATATGAAACTGCTGAAAAAACTCTACTCGATACATTCAAAATCGGGTAAAGAACAGAAGATGATCAAATTTCTGCTTTGGTGGATACGTAACAATGTCCCAGGAGCAAGAGTTGATATTGACCGAGAGATTGGAAACATCTACGTGACTAAAGGCGTTTCCGATACCTACCCCTGCATCGTGAGCCATATCGACCAGGTGCAGACGATTCATTCACGAGATTTTCAGGCGATAGAAACCAAGGACATCATTTTCGGCTATAGTCCCAAGAATAAAAGACTTGAAGGACTTGGAGCAGATGATAAAAATGGTGTATGGATCTGCCTGAAGTGTTTGATGAAATACGACAACCTTAAAGTAGCATTTTTCGTTGGAGAAGAAATCGGATGTGTTGGTAGTTCTAAGGCCAACATGGAATTCTTCAACGATGTAAGATTTGTGATTCAGTGTGATAGACGAGGAAGCAAAGACTTAATCGCTTCCATCTGCTCAACTGAAATATCATCAAAGGAATTCATCGAGGCTACAGGACATGAGGCTTTCGGTTATCATCTAGAGGAAGGGATGATGACTGATGTGCTTACCCTTAAAGAGAATGGTCTTCAAGTTAGTGCCGTTAACATGAGCTGCGGGTATTACGAGCCCCACACGGATCATGAATTTACGGTAAAACAAGACCTTCTTAATTGCTTGTCACTCGTCGAGCATATCATCGAAAACTGTACAAAAGTCTATCCCCATGAGTATGATTACAAGATGGGAGGGTTTTATGGTTATGATGATTACTTTTATGAATACTACGATGAACTCTATGAGCTGCTGCAAACCTATCCCGACTTGACTTTTGGCGAGATAGAAGCAGCTTACCAACAACACAATCCCAAACTTGACAGGACAGAGCTGAAATCCACTTATGAGATGGTAAAGGCTGATCTGGATTTCTGGAGAAAGGAGGAAGAATATTATGCAAGACATTATTGATGACATCCAATTACCAGACGAGTTGCTGGAGAAACGGTGTGTGGATTTGACAGGCGAGGATATTTATCAAATCGTCACTGCAGCTATCAATTCTACAAACACACCAATGAATGAGCCGCAGAAACCAGTTAGGCTGCTGCGTGGTTATAAAGAACTTGCAGAATTTCTACATTGTTCCAGAGCAACTGCATGTAGAATTGTTGCAATAAAGGATATCCATGCTCCTGCCGTGCTGAAAAGCGGAAAAACCATATTGTTTAATGCCGACCTGGTTCTTGAGCAATTATCAGAGCATAAGAATAGATGGTCAAAAAAACAAAAATGAAATGGCACAGAAAACAAAGAAAATGACGATCAAGTATTGGACTGATCTTAGCGTCGGGAGCCGAAAGAGAGCGCTTCAGTACGTATTTCCAATTCATCCGGCTATCGTTGAGATGCTTTTGAATGAGAAACCCGACCTAAAGAATAGTGATTGGTGGCGGATGGTTTTCAAGAAAGTGAGAATCCCTGCCCCCGGAAGCTATTACAAGACCGTAGTAAACAACACTTATCTAAACTGAACGCATTATGATTTTTACAGAAGAAGATCGACTGAGAGAATTACGACTGGCACAGAGGGATATCTACAATGCCGGTAATGATCTCGTAAGTGCCGGACTAAGACTCCAAGGCACTAAGTATGAAAAGAGCTATGAACGGTTGTATAAGGCACTCAATGCTCTCAACCGAAGGCTCATCAGTGAAATCAACAAAAACAAAAGGAGGAAATGATTATGGACGAAGATTATAGCAGAGAGATTGCTGGTTATATCCTCAGCATCTTCAGAACTAATCCTTTTGTCGTAATGAGCTGGGGAATAAATCCGGCTATCATTACAATCGTTGAAGTCGGGGTAAAGATGCATGTCCAAGGTTTTCTTCATACCGGCTATGTTCAAATTCAGCTCAATGAAGGAGAAGATCTTTTTGAAGTAACGCTCATTTCCGAAGAGGGCGAGACTTTGAAAACGATTGAACACATCTTCGTTGATAACCTGATATGTGTGATTGACTCGGTTGTAGAGAAATGTGAGAATTATAGTGAACGCATATCTCAAGAATACGGCATTACTACAGAGTCGAGTTTATGTGAGAACGATACCAGCCAAACCACTCCTTGAGACCGGTTGATGTGTTCAAATAATGGGTGTGTTCAAAAAAGTCTGTAAGGGCCAATGAATACACCCTTTTCGTGTAACCAATTTTATCAAAGATTTATATGATGACACAACCAACCAAGAGGGCCGTGATCTATGCCCGAGTGAGTTCTGAAAACGACAGACAGGACACATCACGACAAATCACAGACCTTCAAAAATTCAGTGAAGCCCAGGATATGGAAATCGTGAAAATCTACGAGGAGCATATATCAGGGGCGAAGAAAAATGAGGAAAGACAAGTGTTGACCGAGTGCTTGGACTATTGCACCGTGAACAATGTCGATTACTTGTTGCTATCTGAACTGAGCCGACTGGGAAGATCGACGCTGCAAGTTTTGAAATCCCTTGAACGGCTACATGAGGCTAAGGTTTCAGTCTATATACAGAACCTTGGTATCTACTCGCTTCAACCCAATGGAGAAGTCAATCCTATCGCGTCCATTCTCATCACCGTTTTAGCTGAGATGGGCAATATTGAACGGAGTAATATCCAATACAGGCTTAACTCCGGAAGGGTCCAATATGTGATGAACGGTGGAAAACTCGGACGCAAAACCGGGAGCATCAAGAGCGAGGATAAAAAGAAAGAGGAGTACAAGGAGGTTATATCGCTGCTGAAACGGGGTTATTCGATCAGAAATACAGCGAAACTTACCGGCTGCTCGATATCAACAGTACAAAGAATCAAAAACCAATTTGTAAGATGAAAAAGACAATCATTGAACTGCTTTTAGAATGGTGGGCAAGAACCTCTACCACCAGAATGCCTATACCCACGATCTATACCTATGACGTGGAAGTAGATGGCAGGATAATCCAAATCGAAAGTATGAGCAAGAGTCGGATGTATGTACACTATAAGGCGAGACGGAAATATCCCAAAGCCAAGTACATCCGGGTAGTGAAACAGACAAGACAATATTGACTTTATTCAAGTGGTGTAAATATGTTTTTAGAGAAAAACGGCATTATCAAAGCCGTTTTTCTTTTGGTTCCGATATTACCATAAAAAGGTGTTTACCTAAGCTAGACACACCTTTGCTACCCTACTGCTTAACTTAGGTGTGGATATGGTATCAGTCAGCAAGATTCTAGGTCATACAGATAGCCGAATTACTGAAGGAATCTATGCCAAAATGCTTCCAGAAACAATCTTCAACAAGGTTCATGAAATCAAGGACAATTTGGTCTAGTAGAGGTTATCCAGCATAGTAAAGGGAAGGCTTCAACCGTCCCTTTATTGTCTCTAATAGTCCATTTTAATTCTTTCAAAAGAACTTATTTTTGATATTAATATGGCTTTTTCAGCGTCATCTAAAACATGTTCACCTATCGCTTTTAATCCATTAATTCCTTCAATAATATCTGGGATCTCACTTTCATTAAATACTATAATATGATTAATATCTGATGGCTCAAAAACGAGTGCTTCAGCCTTCATTTTTTGGGTTGGTTCAGGTTTTTTTCTCACCTTAACTAATTTGCCAGTTTTTTTGCTAATGTAGTTATTTTGTCCTCGCCACTTCAAATATTCTTCTTCACCCTGTAACCACTTAACACCATTAATAGCATCATCTTCAATTATATATCTCCACTCATTCTCATTATAGTTAATATACCCTTTTTGATAATCATCACCATAATAATTCTTCAAGAAGCCCAATGCATACATATTAGCATCATTTCTTTGTAATGATTTAAAGAATTTATCAAAATTAAAAGCAAGTCCTTTAATCGTTAAGAGTTCAGTTACTGATTTATTTATCTCTCTCATTTCTTCATCACGAAATGCTGCCCCGATTATAATTCTTTCATTACTAACATATTGTACGGGATTGCAACCCTTTTTAATACCCCATTGTTTACTAAAGGCTATCGCATACTTGCCATATCTTTCTAAAAACAAATCTGCCATTGTAATTGGAATATCACAAAGACAAACCTCAGGTATCCCAAATTTGAAATCAGGATAACTATCAGAACTTAAATCCTCAAGACTATAATTGGGATATAAAGCACCTGTTTTTAGTATTTCTAGGATTGTTTTGATTCTCTTTGTATAATGAAAGAGAGAACTTGTTCTATAATTAGCCATATCAATAACTATAACATAATCAGTTAAGGATTTAGCATTCTTTCAGTGGAAAGGGAAGGATTCGTATCACTTCTCTTAACTTGCTATATGTAAACCCTTTAACTTGGTTTCCAATTTTATCCAGTCGCAAATTGAAACATCAAATTGCACCGCAAAGATAAGTCCACTTCAGGGATTTGCAAAAGGATTTGTGTTGAAGAATACGGAATGGAAGTGATTTTTCATGGGAACTCACCCCATTGGCATATCCCCATAGTTGAGTAGGGGACAAAAGATAATAGCCTTTCAGGTCTGTTGGAGCAAAAAAAAGTTGATTTATTTGGTGGTTCCAGGTATTACGGCTACTTTTGTCCCTACAACAATAATGTTTTTTTGTGACTGCCTAATGAAGTAGAATTACAGGAGTAAGTCGCTTCCATCAACTAGTGTATAAGTATAAAAGTTCTTGGAAAAAGGGTAGTTATTTCAAGCTTGACGACTATTACGATACAGATTTTGCTGAATACGGAGGCTGACTTGGTAATGATGATTCTAAAGAAGAAGCTGTGTCTCATGTATTCCTGATTCCTATAATATAACCTAAAACGAAATATGATTGAAGACATGAATGATATTGATAATCAATTGAAGCAAGCTAGGGCCCTTGATAAGCAGGGCTATAAATATCTTGCTGAAAAGGATTTTGATGGAGCAATTATGTCTTTTTATAAAGCGCTTCAGATTCGTCAAAATATCTTCGGCGAAGATTATGAACACTTGTCTTTATCGTATAGAAATCTTCGAAGAGTGTTTTATCAATTAGACAACAAGCAAATACTTATTGACATTCAGTTAAAGTGCGTTGACTTATTGATAAAAGAATATGGTGAGGAGTATAGGCTTTTAGTATACTACTATAAAGATATTGGTTCTCTTTATCTGAGTATAGAGAACTACCAAATGTCGTTAGAGTATTATCGTAAAGCTCTATTTCTTAATATAGAGATGTATGGGATTTTAAATCGCCTTACGGCCGACCTCTACAGCGAAATTGGGCGTCTATATTCATGTGAACAGCTGAAGGATTTTGATGAATCAATAAAAGCGTTCATGAAAGCGCACTCAATTTATAAAGAATTACTAGGAGAGGAAGATCATCAAACTGTAGAAAGAAGAAATGAAATAATTAAGATTATCGAACTTTATATACGCGATCATAAAGAGTATTTTGCTGAATTGATAAGTGTATTTATTAAAGCTCATTCTCTTTATGAAAGACTACTTGGAACAAATAATGATTTAACGGCACAAATAAGAAAACAAACGAATAAGATAATTGATATAGCTAAAAAACACAAATCATCGCCTGATCTTCTCCGAATTCACAGGAGCAGACGTCGCTCGATTGGGAAAAGGCAATGAAAAAGTTCATCATTATTTTTTCAAAAACCACAAAATGCAAATGACTGGACAAGATCACGGTAATGAAGAAAGTCATATTTCTTGATATTGACGGAGTGTTGAATACTGAACGGCAGCACGACCGTTGCGTGGAGGATGGAATTTCTCCTGTAGACGGATTCGGTTTTGCCTTTGACCCCGAAGCTGTCGCCAACCTCAAAAGTATTGTGGAGAATACAGGTGCCGACATCGTGATTTCCTCGTCATGGAAACTTTGGGGACTCGATGCCATGCAACGGATGTGGACCCGAAGAGACCTGCCTGGCGAGGTCATTGATATCACCCCCAACACCGAGAGCGATGAGATGCTATTGAGCATTGATCTCGACTATATGGATATTCCAGCTATAAAAGGCCGCGAAATCAAGGAATGGCTTACAACCGATGGCTATGAAGTGACTCACTACGCCATCCTCGACGACCTGCCCGACATGCTCCCCGAGCAGGAGTCTCATTTTGTTCAAACAGATCCAAGAATCGGCATCACCAAAGAAGATGCTAACCAAGTCATTGAGATATTGACAAAATGATCTGAAGCCAGTTTTCTCACACCAGAAGAAACACACATCAACTAGTTATCAATCAAACATTACCGCTTTTACGCGGGACAAGGCTTCGCGGCATCGTTGACGGAACTGAAGAATATTGCTATGCATGAAATTGCCACAATTCAGTCCCCATACATCTATCCCTTGTTCACAAGCCATATAAATGAAACGCTCATTGTGGAACCGCTGCGAAACCACAATGTAAGGTTGTCCTCCAGTGAATTCGGCTGCATGTTTCGCCGACTCAAGTGTATGGGAGCCGTTGAAGTCCAGTGATATTACTTCTGCAGGAACACCTTCTGTAATAAGCGTGTCGGCCATCCATCGAGGTTCGTTATAATCCACACTAGCACTGTCCCCTGTAATGTATATACGTTTGATCTTTCCTGCTCGATAGAGGTCAAGGATTCCATTGATGCGTGGTCTGAAATACGGGTTAACGTCAGTATAACGCCCTCTAATGCTCGTACCCAGCAGAACCCCGGTTTCACACTCTGGCAATGAATCAATACTCTCAAAGCAACGATCGGCCGAAGCACTGACAACCTTAGTATCGCAAACATATATTATGCCCGCTATGGCTATAACGGACAACAAAATGAGCCCACTTACTATTTTTTTCGTTCTAGTTATCTTCATCGTTTAAAAGAAATATACTGCAAAGATAATGAATATTAGAGTAAATAACTAGTTGTTGTAATAGCTAAAATTTCCTCCGCCTCAAATCCCCCAGCTGCCTTATAAATAACTAAAGAGAATTACGCCCCATTTTGGACCGCCGGCTTTAACAGAAGAGACATGCCGGCGGATGTTAGGGGCGACAACAATATAATGATGGAGAAGGACCCGTTATGTGAAGAGCAAACGGGAAAACCACCATCAGGACGCTATTATCTTGTTGGGGAGACCAGGCCTTAAGTTGCCACAGTCAAGCTAATGAGAGAGTCCGATCGAAGTGTGATATCAATGCTGGAGAAGTGTTGATGTCGCTCTTCTTTTTTTTCGGTTCGGTAATGGGAAAAAAGAAAGGGAACAGCCATTACAGCCATTCCCCTTCAAACCTAAATTACACTATGAACTACACTATGACTATTTCTTCACTCCTTTGCTTTATACATCTGTCTGAACATTTCGGTTAACCGCTTATGCAAATCATTGCGATGCTCAAGCCAGGAGTCATCAAAGCTGTAGCCCTTGTCCAATAAATAACCTTCAAAAAACAAAGCCAGATACTCACCCATCATATTCATCAGAATACTGAAAGCATTTAATTCCTTTCCACAGTCGAACACAAGTACTCCGGCTGCGTTCTTGGTAGCATGATCCTTGAAAATGCTCTCAAGTACGTCTCTTGCAAAGTCATTGTCGCAAAAGATTTTCTGAGCTGTCATCAGTTCATCTTTAGTCCACTCTCTCTTTTCAATAAATAATGATTGAGCCATAATTTTCTACTTATTAAATAATTTGTTGTTCGAAAAATTAGGCCCGCCCTCTCACCACGGGTCCAGTACAAGTAATAGTTTATCTATCTCGGTTGTCTAGTCTTCTAAATGTAAAGGCCACCAAGCATAGCGGTTAATAACACATGGAGCTTATTATAATCCTCAAGATTCAAGCCTTTATAACCATTTTCTTGAAGATTAATCAACAACCAAGTACCATTAAGCCCCTCTTCAGACTCAATCACCAACTCGCCAGTAGAATTCTTAGTAGACATTGTTTCAAATTCGTATTCAACTGCATCTCTTTCCAATTGGTTATCAGCAATTTTCAATAAGTCATTTTTTGTCCAAATTTTCTTGTTTATTTTTTTAAACTTTCCCATTGTTTTGTGGATTAAAGTGTTGTTCGTTTATCTTTTAAGAATAGGCCCGCCGTCTTATTGCGATGACGGGCCTGAGAATAACTGTTCTATTAATTATTTGTCATTTTTCTCTTTATCCATCGTATCATTTTCAGGATTATTGACATAGTGGATTTGAGGGTCATCGTTACCATTAATGTACTGCTGGACAAAGTCAAAAAGTGCTTCCTGCTGCTCTTCTTCACATTCAAAACCAATGTTGAACTCGTCGACCTGCTGGTCAAACAACTCCTGAAGTGCAGCAAGCTCGCCATAACTAATATCACGCTGTTCACCGTTACCTACAAAACCTGACGGTATAGCTTTATTTATTTTTTTCTTCTCCATTTCTATCGTTTTATTGGTGGCCGCTTGGCCGGTTGTTTTTATATGGTAGACACCGTATGGTGTTGCCGCTCGCTGAAGCGGGGTGACGGCTCTGGGTCGTGAGTTTATTCAGTCGTTCGGTGGTCGCATTGCTGTGGGAGGCCCTCAGCCGAGGCGGTTCATTCTATGCTTCATCACATCCATACTTGAGCATTCTCCTTCATGATGACACGGGTGAACTTCTCGATTTCGGTCCTCAGGGCAAATACCTCGTAACGGAAGGGCTCAGGTACTTTTACACGGCGGAGGGACTCTCGACCGATGAACACGAACTCAGGGTTACACTGCTCGACCATCGCTGCAAAGTTCTTGGCGCTACTGAACTTCATCAGCGGCTCCAGCGTGGTATAGGTCTTGATACCTGATGCCGCAATAGCCTGCATAGCATAGGCTCTGTCAGCGCGGGAGGGTGCAAAGCCCATATACTCCTGGCCCAACTCCAAGTCACTCTCCAGGGTGGTACCGATATAGGCATGTTCCCAAATCCCATGTTCGGTGAAGTTGAGCAGCCTCTCGGGATTCTTGCTCTGCACCCAGAAGGTGTGACGGGGATACTGGTGGCAGTAATCAAGAATACGCGTTATGTCCTGGTCGCTAAGCGCTCTGGAGCAGATGTCCGTACCTTCGCAGATGAATATAGTCTTCGGCTCCCCATAGTTGAGGTCGATATTGAAGTCTTCCTCGATAAAATGGTGCTTTGACTCGGTCGTGGAGTCACCTTTGAATCGATCCTTCCAACAGTAAGGGCAAGAGAATTCACAGCTGAATTTCCCGCCGAACAGGGAAAGGGTCCAGATGTCCCCGTACATATGGCCTGATGAATACTTCAGCATAGTCGTTACAGTTTAAAGTAGTTAACGTCAAGTATCGTGATGGAGCCATCGTCAGATACCGTCGGGAACAAAGCTGTACCGCAACTTTCGCTCAATGCAGCGGCAAGTTCATGGACACTAATGTTGGCCTTGTTGTAGGATGCTTCGTTCAGGATTTCCAGGATTACAGTGCCGGCGGGGTGCCTCTTGATAGCGACTTCGGTCTTGAGCAATTCGTAAAGGACATATCGGTCGTCCTCGAAGTCCAGCAACCCGACGTTGAACTCGGAACTAGTGAAGCTCCGCAGCGCCTCCTTCCCGCGAGTTGAGAATCCGTCTTCCTTCGGACAGATAGTCACCATATGAGGCTTGATCTGACCCTCGCCGAAGAACGGTGTAACTGTGTTCAAAATATTACTTTCAACAATCGTCATAATCGTTTGTTTTTTAAACCCCACCGCCCACCATATCATCGACAGGAGGTGGGGTTAAATAAATAGCTAGGGTTAGAGACTATCCTTAAAGTCTTTGTATGCCTTCTTCGCTGCCTTGATGGCATCGTCCATCTTCGCCTTTTCTTTGTCCAGCTTAGCTCGGTTAGCCTTACGCTC
This sequence comes from uncultured Bacteroidales bacterium, assembly GCA_902776955.1. Taxonomy (GTDB): domain Bacteria; phylum Bacteroidota; class Bacteroidia; order Bacteroidales; family Muribaculaceae; genus Sodaliphilus. The sequence continues at coordinate 12,582 of CACYSG010000022.1, forward strand.
CTTCATCTTCGTTACAACGTCGGATATGGAGCCGTGTTCATATACCTTACCAGTGCTGGATACACCAGCGGCAATGATGCTCTGGATCTTTTCGTCAATGGTCTTGAGCTGCTCATCACTGGCGGTAGTCAGCGGGGTCTTCTTGACGAAGGCCTTGAAGTTCTTAGCGAACTCCTGAATGAAGGTACCCACGACAGCTTTGTCCGTCATATCGAGTCCCTTTTGGCTCTCCTGATTCATATAGAGCTTGAGGTGTTTGATGAAGTCGACATCGCCTTTGTTCTTGTTGTACTCCTCTTTCGCCTTGAACACCTCTATGAGCCAAGACATAGTGAGCAGTCCGTTCTTTTTACAGTCGGGATTGAGTAACCTGGTGGACTTGAAGATACCGATTCCACGATTGGCCTTTTCGTCGTCACAAACAGGCACATTTCCCTTGAGAAGATCATTCTTCTTGACAGCGTCCTTCTCACCCGTCAGGCCATAGTCGCGGTATTTCGTGCTGGTCTTGGGGAGAATCTTCTCAGCCTCTTGCTCCTTGACCTTCAGTTTGTCCTCAACTCCGCTAATGACTTCATTCTGGTTCCTGATAGCAATCATATCCCAGTTGGAGTCGTAGGCATTAATTACGCGGACGTATTCATTGATGTCTTCAGGTGCCGAGATGATAACGACATCAGCCTCGTACTCGAAGTCACTACCCTTAATAGCGGCCAGACGATGTTGACCGTCGAGCACGACGAACATGAGGTCGATATCAGGATGATCGAGGGTGACTGCATTACCATCATCATCGTTGAGTTTAGCACCCAACATCAGAGCAGGCTTTGCAGGGCAAATAGTGATCGGCTCCGAGAAGCGCTTTTTGCCATCTTGCTTTAAAGCATGAATGAGTCGGTTCACATGTTTCTCATCCACCTTGCGGTTCCCCGCATATGTGAGGAGGATGATAGCTGCAGCCAACAACTTCTTCAGATCATACTTCAGAACCACCTGAGCCTCTACACCATTCTCGCTCATGCGTGCCTTCAGATTGTCACGCACCTGCTGGTCCTCAACTTCAATCAGTTTGAGCTTTTCTGCTTTTTCTGCCTGAGCCTGCGAGTCCTGCTCAGCGGACGTGTTCTCATCACCCTGGACAGCATTTTCGCTCTCCGTGGGTACAGCGGCATCACCTGCGTCGGTAGCTTTGGTGTTAGCCGGTACCTGCTTACTGGTAGCGTCAGCGGCTTCCTCGTCGCTGGCTTCGGTATCGTCCGGCGACAGGGGAGTAGAACCTTGGGTGGGCTCTGCTACTACGTTCTCAACTTGGGCCTTGGTCAGGTCCATTTCACCCTCAGTGGGGGCGGCAGCAAAGTTTCTAATCTCTTTTGCCATAATTCAAATAATTTTAAAATGTTGATAAAAAAGTATTATTAATAAATAATGTGGAAATGTCTCTTAGGCGGCTCCAGAGGGAGACTTGGGCGACTTCTTGTTATTGCCGTAGCGGACTTTGCCCTTACGCTTCTGCTGGACATTGAGGAGGCCAAGTGCAAGATCTGCATCAATCACGATAATCTTACCCTGCTGTGAGATGGCGGGATCAAGAACACCGCTTGCTTTGATTCGACATGCAGTAGCGCGACTACAACCGAGCAGTTGCATCAGCCCGGCAATGCCATATACATAATGTTTCTTCACTTGAGGCGCGCTATCTTGTTCAATATCACGTCCCAAGCCTAAACCTTCTTGAAGAGCCTCAACGAGGTCCTCGACGGTTGCATTAATAAGGAGAGTGTCTTTTCTCATCTCTTGAGTATTTTTGTTTTCCTTGCAAAAGTACTCAACAGGGGAATGTGCAGAATTTGCTAATTAACCCAATAAACGATAAACAACTTAATTACGTAAATCGTTGAAAATTTAACATTCTAATAAACTATATCAATATTTTTTTTGTGTGGCGTAACCGGTGCAAAGCTTAGTGGCCGAAACCTTTATGGGATATTCAGTTAATTGCCGTTGAACATATACGCCAGCATATCGTCGGGAAACGTTTAGGTCGGGCATGATGAACATAACACCTGTCTCGCCATCGGGAGACTGCAAAGGAGGTAGCCCTTCCTTCCTCGAAAGAAATGGAATGCATCCTTCTAGTAACTTCCTTCAACGGTAGTTGCCACGGATGTGTCCGAGTTCGCTCAAAGCAAAGCTCACATGGTTTTTCACATAATCGAACTCTGTAAAGCTAAGAGCTGGCCGTATGATAATCTTTGTATCCTCACGCACATTACAAAATATCCCCCGATACCGCCCATGATGAGCCGTTCGGAGGATTATTGCGAAGTAAAAAATAATCTATCAATTTAACAAACTGACAGTTAACTATTTCTAAGTATGCCAATCTAGTCGATGCTTACTTTCTGCCTCTTCTTGAAGTGTTCTCAACATTAATGAATCCACACTCTTGGAGAATCTCAATAGCTTCTTTAAATTGCTGGTAAGAACGTTTGTTTGGATTCTTATAGTACTCTTCCAATTCAATGTGTTTTGCTGACGGAAGATATGGATGGTTTCCGTCTTCGTCTTCAAACAGTTCTCCAAACTTGCCTAAGCCTTCGGTACCTGAGTTTCGATATGTGAAAAGACAACGGGCGATATATCCAAGCAGTCTATCCACTCCTTTCCAGCATATAGTTTGATCTTTGCTATAAAGCTCACCAAGCCCTGTGAATCGATAGAGGAATAACTCTTTATCGGTGTTATCATCAATATAATCTCTCTCAATCAGAATGCAATATAACTTTTCAAGACATTCACGACGTCTTGAGACTCTTTCTGATTCAGGACCTGGAATTTTCTTGTCATGTACTCTGATATACAAAAAATCAGTATTATTAGAATTAGCATTTTTGGTCTCATCATTTGTAGTGGTACCACCTATTGAAACGGACTCATTAATGCCAGGTTTTTCAACAGTATCATTACTAACGGGAGCAGAGTCTTTCAAAAAATACTTTGTGGTAAAATCTTCAACAAGTTTATTGAAGATCGTATTGTAGTGAGTTCGCTCTAGCAACCAGTTAATCGTAGCTCTTCTTTCATCAGAAAGAATATCATGAACTATAGTATAGGCGGCGGCTAAATGCTCTAGCTCTATTTTAACATGACCCTTTAAAAATGATGCATCAATCTTTTGTTTTGCTAAAGAGGGATTTAATCCAGGCACCTTCCACCCCCGTTTAGCAAGAAATAGAAGAAGAGAATTATTAAGTTCCTCATCTAATTCCTTTTTTCTTTCTACGTATTCCTCATTTCTTCTTCCTGATTGAATCCATCTTGCAAAATCAATATTGTTATTATTTGAATCAAAATGAGCGAGCCAATCGTCCCCCCATCCCATAAACTTGCAATCTGAGAAGTAATGCTTATTCTGGAACAGTTCCTTAAAGTCATCATGAACTACTTTTTGTGCTTTTTCCATTATTGCATCACGGTCCAACAATGGCCATGTTCTCATGCGGAAATTGTTTATTTTAATAAATACAGGATCCAATAGGGTAGAATGATAACACAATGTGTGTACATAATTGTAGACTAATACAGCAAAAAATAACGGAGGATAATCTTCACGCTTGATTATTTCAATAAAACGATGGTGACTAGTTTCGGAGAAGGCCTTTTCTCTATTAAGAAACTCAATTACGTCTGAAGGAGTGACCCCCGTGGATAAATAACTCTGAAGTCTTTGGTAATTTCGATCCTTATCGTCTATTAAAATTTCACGAATTTCAATCAGGGTTTTAGTACTAAATCCAAAAAACTCGAACCAAGAAGGTCTAAAAAGCAGCATGTTATCAGTATCAGCAATGAATTTATGAACATCTTCAAATGTTGCAAAATACTTATTTTTTATAGAATTGAAGTTCCGATTAACAGATTCAAAAAAATGAAGAAAACCTTCAAAAATATCGTCAATAAAAGCATGCACTAGTATACGAGAGATTGGATCAAAAATGCCGTAGTGGAAAAAGACATACTCACAAAAACACATTACATTATCATCAAGTCTATCCTTATCAGATATGATGCAAGCATTTGATCCCTTAAGCGCGTTTTTATTACGATCTTTAGGATATAACAAACGATTAATGCCAGCTTTTATAAACGGTAGGCTTACCAGCTCCTTTTCTATAGCAGCGACAATAGATTGTTCCATTTGTTTATTATAATTCTGAAGTTACATTAAATATGGCTTGATGATGACGAAGCGACATATTTCCCGCAAATGTATAGAACTTTTTTGAGGTTTGCAACAATCATTAAATTAGATTTTGTGGGCTAAATTAGTAAACTCCTGAATTTGTGAGAGGTAGAAGTATTATAAAGTATTATAGTAGTAGTGGCTAGAACGTTTTCTTGTTAAAGTTTACTAAAAACTTTGGTAGGCCAGAAGGGGGACCCTTTCGGGGGACCCTTTGAAAAAAAAGAACGGAAACCCTTGCAAATTAAGGATTTCCGTTTCACGGTTGCGGAGAGGACAAGATTCGAACTTGCGGTAGAGTTACCCCTACGGCAGTTTCACCCACCTCTCCGAAAGCTAGCTGAAGTATTTTCAATAGCGACTGCAAAGGTACTGCTTTTTTTTATACCTGCAAGGTTTTTTGCGATTTTTTTTGAAAAAACATTTTCATGGACATTTTACCGAAGAGTTGCCACTGGGACGTCGGCGGTGCGTAACAAAACGTGGGACAAAGCGTTAAATTGCTCTGCCCCACGTGTTTTTATATCTTTTAGGGTTTACCTCTCCATGAAATGGTAGCGCTCGCGGGGGTTCCAATGACGGGTGACGAGCCATATCGAGATGAGGGCGAGCACAAAGGTCAGGGCGAGCATGGTGCTGAGGACGGACATGCTGAGCATACGTCCCTGGGTGGCATAGTACACATCCTCGTAGTTGTAGATGTTCATATCGGAGGCGAGCTCAAAGTTGATCCACCAGACGCAGGTCTTGGTGAACGGGATGAACGACATGACTACATAGCTGGCGATGGTGCCCTTGCGGCTGCGGTAATTGCCGAGGAACTTGCGCAACCCCTCGGCGATGAAGCCCAGGACCACGCATCCCAGTGCGAACACGATGTGTCCCTGGCCGAAGAGGAAGTTGATCATCAGCAACAACACGGCGCACAGCATGGCGATGCCCGGCAGGGGATAGCGCTCATTGAGCTTGTAATAGGGCCAAGCGGCCAGGATAGCTGCCGGCACGGCGCTATAGGTCCACAGGTAAGGATGGCTCATTCCCATTCCCTCTACTATGAGGAATGCCAGAACGTAAAGCATAGCCAAACCGATTAGTTTTATCGCTCGTTGCATAATTTCGTCGTCAATAAGGGTGAAATAAAAAACTATTGCGGCAAAATTACTTAAATTTGCTCGTTATACAATAAAAAAAGCAATAAATAATTGGTTTCGGGGTATTTTTAGCAATAAAAGTGGCATGAGACAGGGTTTCACAGGGTCGTCTGCGGCCATGATGACCTCGAGAGGGTGATGATTGGAAAAAATGTTGTACCTTTGCGGCAGTGAAGATTATCAGGACGACGATATTGCCTTTCAGAGGATTCTCGGCCATCAATCTGCTCGGTGTGCTGTTTGTGCACCCGGGCGTTTATTTGAGTAATGAGATGATGACCCACGAACGTATCCACACGGCTCAGCAGCGCGAGCTGTTGTTTGTCTTTTTCTATGTGGTCTACATCGTGGAGTGGCTGGTGCGGCTGCCGATGCGCGGCAACGCCTACTTCAATATCTCGTTTGAGCGCGAGGCCTATGCCAACCAGCGCGATCCTGATTACCTGAAGCACCGCCGTCACTACGCGTGGCGCCAGTACATGAAGCAACCAAAACCCTTTCATCATAAGAGACATTAATTATTAATAATGAATAGACGCGTTATCATCCTATCTGCCCTGCTGGCGCTAACCGCCGCACTGCGTTTATCGGCCTATACCGCCCAGGAGGCGGTGGACCGTTTTGTTTCACACAGTTCGCTACGCTATGCCTCGGTGGGCGTTCAGGTGATCGACCTGGACTCGGCCAAATCCATCGCTAGCTACCGCCCCGAGCAGGCCAACATCACCGCCTCGACGATGAAGACGGTCGTCTCGTCGGCCGCGCTGGGTCTGCTGGGCCCGCACTTCCGCTTCGAGACGCCGGTATATCTCGACGGCGAGGTTAAGGACGGCTGTTTCACGGGCACAATCGTTATCCGCGGCCTAGGCGACCCCACGCTGGGCTCGGTGTTCCTGCCCTATCAAGCCAACATCGTCGATGAAATCATCTCGGCTCTGCGCACCCGCGGCATCACCGAGGTCAAGGGTGGCATCTATGGCGACGACAGCTACTACACCTTCCCCTACCACCACGGCGAATGGGATGTGAACGACCTGGCCTATGGCTACGGCACCGCCGTGCATGCGCTCAACTTCCACGACAACCTGGTGAAGGTGTCATTCACGATGGATGGCAACGGACGCGTGGCGCGCTCGACGTTCACGCCGTCGGTCCCGGGCCTGAGGATCATCAGCCGTTGCCGCGGCAGCCGCAGCCGCAACTCCATCACGCCCTATCTGGACTACAATGTGCCGGCACTCGTGCTCACCGGCGAGACCTCGTCCAAGAGCTACAGCCCCACCTATGCCAACCCCATTCCCGCCCCCATGCTCGTCGACAGCCTGGAGCGCGCCTTGAAGACCAACGGCATCGGCTACGTCCGCGACATTGACGACGTGGCATCCTATCACGGGAGCGAGCGCACGCTGCTCGTGCTGCACAAGTCACCCGAGCTGACCGAAATCATCACCTCGTTGCTCGACCGCAGCGACAACATGTTTGCCCACGCGCTGCTGCGCGCCATCGGCGCTCGCGAGTGGGAGATGCGGGGACTGGACGTTACGACATCCGACCTCGATTACGTCGGCGTTGACGCCGTCAAGCGATGGCTGGAGCAGCAGGGGGTCAACTCCGAGTCGTTGTTCATGCGTGACGGCAGCGGCCTGGCGAGGGGCAACAAGGCTCCGGTGAGTTTCTTCGGCGACATGTTGACGATGATGGCCGACAGGAGGTTTGACGGCGTGCGCCTGTGCGACCTCATGCCCAAGGCCAACGACCGCGTGGGCAAGACCCTGAAAGAGAATCCGCTGAGCGACAAGATTGTGCTCAAGTCGGGCAGTATGCGCCACGTGCAGTGCTTCGTGGGCTATTATCCCGCCGAACAGCCCCGCTACGCTTTTGCCGTGCTCGTCAACAATTTCACCTGTTCCCAGGCCAACATCAAGGAGCAAATCGGCACCTTCCTTTGCAATCTTTTTGAAGGAAAATAGTTGGTGTTTCAAAAAAAATGCCTAAACTTGCAGGTTAAAAGTAAAGCAACATCTTGGTTAATCCAAGCTAAGCAACATAGTAACAGATGATTATGAATATGTCGATAGAGAAAATGCTGTCTCATGTCTATGAGATAGAAGGACTGATGCTCGTCACCCGTCGCCTGGGTGAGGAGAACACTCCCGATGTCATCACCAATAAAATCAAGCGCAAGGTGCGCGAGCTGGCCGAAATGTGCGGCGTTGACCTGGTAGAGCAGGCCCCCAAGGCCGAGCCCGCGGCTGCGGCTCCCCCCCCTGCCCCGGAACAGCCCGCCGAGCCTGAGCCCGCCGAGCCCCAAGAGGAAACTCCCGCCCCCGTGGAAGCCCCCGAGGAAGAGGAGCACTTGCCCGAGGAGGACTATGACGCCGACGAGACCTGGCAGCATGACAACGGAGAGGAATTCAAGGAGGTTTTCTCGCTTGACTATCAGGAACCCGAACACCAGCCGGTCATGACCGACAAAGTGCCCGTCGCCGACCGCGAGCCCGATGACGACATCACAGTGGAATTCATCGAGGCCCCCGATGAGCCAGACGAGGAACCCCAGGTTGCCGAAGAGCCCCAGGCTACTGAAGAGCCCGCTCCCGTCGAGGAACCCGCTGCCGAGGTGCCTGTTGCCGAAGAGCCCGCTGCGCCCCAGCAGCCTGCTTCCATCCCGCAGCCCCCGGTATTCCGCATGCCTGTCGACACCAGCGACGAGCCCGTTCCCGAACCCGATCCCGCCATCGTTCCCGAGGACGACCGCGAGTTGGAGGACATCACCGTCGAGTTTATCGAGGCTGCCGACGAGGCACTGCCCGAGCCCGAGGACGAGATGCCCGTTCCCCCTACGCCCACCGAGTTTCCCGAACCCACCGAGCCGTTACGCGTCGACCAGAAGTTGCAACGCCACCTGTCCAAGGACATCCGCAAGGCCTTCTCGGTCAACGACCGTTTCCGCTTCCAGCGCGAATTGTTCGCCGGCAGCGCCAATGCGATGGACACCGCCATCGAGCACATCGAGGTGATGACGAGCTACGGCAATGCCGAGCTGTATTTCTTCAGCCAGCTCCACTGGGACCGCGACAATCAGGACGTCCAGGACTTCATGGAAATCGTCCGCAACCATTTCCAGTAATCTCCCGATGCCCGGAAAACTGTACATAGTGCCCACCCCCGTCGGCAATCTCGACGACATGACACCCCGCGGTATCGAGGTGTTGCGCTCGGTCGATACCGTGCTGGCCGAGGACACGCGCACCAGCGGCGTGTTGCTCAAGCACTATGACATCTCCACACCCATGCGCAGTCACCACAAGTTCAACGAACATGAGGCGGTGGCCGCCGTCGCCGACCAGTTAGAAGCCGGTGCGGTGATGGCCTTGATCAGTGATGCCGGCACGCCGGGCATCAGCGACCCCGGATTCCTGCTCTCGCGGGAATGCAGGCGTCGCGGCATCGAGGTCGAGACCCTGCCCGGAGCCACAGCGTTTGTTCCGGCACTGGTCAACTCGGGATTGCCATGCGACAGGTTCGTTTTTGAGGGTTTCCTGCCTCAGAAGAAAGGCCGCTCCACCCGCCTCGAGGAACTCAAGTCACAACCCCTGACGATGGTCTTCTATGAATCGCCGATGAGGCTGGTCAAGACACTGCAGCAGTTTGTGGACACCTTCGGCGCCGAGCGCGAGGCGAGCGTGGTGCGCGAGATCAGCAAGCTGCACAACACCACCCACCACGGCACATTGAGCCAACTGGTGGAACATTTCACCACCAACGCACCACGGGGCGAGATTGTCATCGTGGTGGCCGGATGCCCCGCTCCGGCGACGGTCAAGGTGGACAAATATGCCAAATTCAAGCAGAAAAAAGCAATAAACACAGAATAGAGAATTTTCAAGCACTTTACAGTCATAATAATTAGCAATTAAAACAAACATCAATAGGTCATGAAGAAGATTTTATATTTAGTTCTGTTAATGATAGGGTTGGCACTCATGCCGTCATGTCGACGCGCCAATCAGTTGGAACAAGAGGTACTGCGCCAGGATTCCATCAACGCAGCGTTGCAAGACTCTATCAACACGGCTAACGCCGAGAAAGACAGCCTCATGCAGCTCATGGGCGATATCGCCGACGGTATGGACCAAATCAAGGAGCTGGAGGATATCGTATCAGTCAACAACCTGAGCGGAGAGACGCCCGACCGTAAGAAACAGCTGCGCGACGACATCGTGCTCATCCAGCAGTCCATCAACAAGCACAAACAGCGCCTTGAGGACCTGGAGAAACGACTCAAACAGTCCACCAACTACAACGCGTCAATGCAGAAGTCCATCGCTAACCTCAAGCAGCAGCTCGAGGATCAGCAGAAGACCATCAACAGCCTGACCGAGCAACTCGCCGCCGCACACATTCAGATCAAGAACCTCAACCAGAGCGTCGATTCCCTGAGCTCGGTCAACAAGGCCGTTGTCAAGGAGAAAGAGGCTGCCCAGGAAGAGTCCAAGCACCTCACCAACGAGGTGAATAACCTCAACACCTGCTACTACGTCGTCGGTTCAAAGAAGGAACTCAAGGCCAACAAGATTATCGAGACCGGTTTCCTGCGCAAGACCAAGATCCTGCAAGGCGACTACGAGATGTCCTACTTCACCAAGGCCGACCGCCGCACGCTCAACGAGATTCCCCTTCACAGCAAGAAGGCCGAACTCATGACCAACCACCCCAAGGGTTCCTATGAGATCGTTGACCAGGGTGGCAGCAAGGTGCTGCACATCCTCAGTCCCGACCGATTCTGGGAGAAGTCCAACTTCCTTGTCATCAAGGTGGATTGATGAAGGTTGTTCTGGCATTTGACAAGTTCAAAGGCTCGGTAACATCCCGACAACTCAACGACGCCGCCCGCGATGTTTTGACCCATCAGGAAGGCGTGGAAGTGACCTGTGTGCCTGTCGCCGATGGCGGTGACGGCACCACTAGCGTGCTGGCTGCGTCAATGCAGGGAAGGTGGATCACCTCCCCCACCATGCCACCGCTGTTGAACCTGCCCCCTGTCGCGGCATCCTATTTCCTGTGTGACGACGGCACCGCCCTCATCGAAGTTGCCGCAGCCAGCGGGCTGACACTCGTCCCCCCCGACGGCCGCGACATCATGCGGGCCAATTCGTTGGGCACGGGACTGCTGATGCGCGACGCCCTCGAGCATGGCGCGCAACACATTATCCTGGGGCTGGGAGGCTCGGCGACCTGCGATGCCGCGATGGGCATCATGTGCGCCCTCGGAGCCGAATTTCTGGATGCCGATCATCGCCACCTGTTCCCCTGCGGTGAATCATTGGGAAAAATCGCCCACATCGAGGTTGCAGGAATCCCTCAAACCATCAAAGACTGCCGCTTTACCCTATTGACCGACGTGGATAACCCCCTGAACGGTCAACGGGGGGCAGCAAGAATCTATGGACCGCAGAAAGGCGCTTCTCCCGAGCAGGTGGAACTGCTTGACGAGGGGTTGGCCCATGTCGCCGGCATCGTCGGCAGTGACATCGCCGACAAGCCGGGTTGCGGGGCCGCGGGAGGCATTCCCGCCCTGATGATGCACCTGCTGAACTGCGAACTCCTGCCAGGAGGCCCTTATGTTCTCGCAGCAGGCGGCATGGACAAGGCCCTCAACGGCGCCGACCTGGTCATCACGGGCGAGGGACGCCTCGACGCTCAGACCCTCATGGGCAAGGGGCCAGGATGCGTCATTACGATAGCACGCGAGCGCGGTATCCCCGTTGCCGCAATTTGCGGCATGATAGCCGCTGACTTTGACCCAGCAGAGGCCGGTCTCGCCGCCGCCATCGCCGTGAGCGACGGTTTACCCGAAGACCTGGCGATGGACCCCGACTCGACACTCGAGCGTGTCGCCCAAGCAGTAACAAAACTTATCAACCACGATACATGAACTGATGGATTGGCTCACTGACACATTGATGACCCACTCGGCAGTACAGGCAGTCATTGTCCTGTCGCTGCTGTGTGCCTGCGGACTCGCCCTGGGCAAGGTGCGGGTCCTGGGCGTATCGCTGGGTGTGGCCTTTGTGTTCTTCCTGGGCATCCTGATGGGCCATCTGGGTGTATCCATTGACCCCGACATGTTGCAATATGCCCAAAACTTCGGCCTTGTGCTCTTTGTCTACGCATTGGGTCTGCAGGTGGGACCAGGCTTCTTCGGCTCGTTCCACAAGACGGGTCTCAAACTCAACCTGTGGGCCATTGCCGTCGTGCTGGTGGGCACGATATTGACCTTGCTCCTGCCGTTGCTGGGCATCGGCCTGAGCGATGCGGTGGGCATCATGTGCGGCGCGACGACCAACACGCCGGCACTGGCAGCAGCGCAGCAGACGCTGGCCCAGCTGCATCAGCCCGAGAGCGGAGCGGCGCTGGGCTGTGCCGTGACCTATCCCCTGGGTGTGGTGGGTGTCATCTTGGCTTTTGCCTTGATGCGCAAGGTGCTGGTGCGTCCCAGCGACCACCTCGTCGATGACAGCGATGAGGAAGCCGACCACACGTTCATCGCCACCTATCAGGTGCGCAACGAGGGCATCATCGGCAAGACGGTGGGCGACCTGGCGCGCATCAGCCCGCGTAAGTTCGTCATTTCGCGCCTATGGCGTGATGGCAAGGTGACCATCCCCGAGGCCGACACCGTGCTCCTGGCCAACGACCGCCTGCTAGTCATCATGCGCGACCATGATGCCGCCGAGGCCATGGAAGTCCTCTTCGGCAAGCAGGAGAAGACCGACTGGAACACCGGCGACATCGACTGGAACGCCATCGACAGCGACCTCGTTTCCCAAGCCATCCTGGTGACCAAACCCGAAATCAACGGCCGCAAACTGGGTTCACTGCGCTTCAGGCAACACTATGGCGTGAACATCAGCCGCGTGAACCGCGGCGGCTTGCAACTGCTGGCCACCCCCGACCTGCGGTTGCTGCTGGGTGACCGCATCATCGTCGTGGGTCACCGCGAAGCCATCAAAAATGTAGAAAAAGAGGTGGGCAACGCTGTCAAGATGCTTGACGAGCCCAACCTGATCACCGTTTTCCTGGGCATGACATTGGGACTGATTCTCGGTTCCATCCCCATCGCCCTGCCCGGCATCTCGGCACCCGTCAAACTCGGCCTAGCCGGCGGACCGATTATTGCGGGCATCCTCATCGGTGCCTTCGGCCCCCGCATCCACATCAACGCCTACACCACCTCGAGCGCCAACCTCATGTTGCGCTCCATCGGCCTCGCCTTGTATCTCGCATGCCTGGGACTGGCATCTGGCCCCGATTTCTTTGCCACGGTCGTACGACCCGAGGGACTCTTGTGGGTGGGCGCCGGCTTCCTGCTTACCATCATTCCCGTCATCCTAGTCGGATGGCTGGCGTTGCGGATGGCCCATGTGGACTTCGCCGCCGTGTGCGGTATGCTCAGCGGTGCGATGGCCAACCCGATGGCGATGACCTATGCCAACGACAGCCTCTCCAGCGACCGCCCGTCGGTGGCCTATGCGTCGGTTTATCCGTTAAGCATGTTCCTGCGCGTCATCATCGCACAGGTTCTCCTGCTCATTTTCCTGTAATCAACGATTTTCTTTTATTGGGCGACCTTGTTGTTGTCGTCTTTGATCCAGCGGATGTACTGGCTGTAGTCGTGGGCGACCAGGACGCCGTTCTCGCGGTCGTCACGCCAGGTGTCGGTCCAGTCCATGTCGTAGCCGTGGCCCGTTGCATCGTGGAAGATGTGGCCCTCGCCCTCGTTCATCTTCCAATAGGCCACCAAGCCGTCGCTCTGGGCATTCACGCCGGCAAAGCCCATGGCAATCTCGCTGGCCGTGAGGGCACGGTTCCACACGCGCACCTCGCACAAGCGGCCCTGGAAGAACTGGCTATTGCGGTAATTACCCCACGACATGCCCAATTCAAAGCGCTGGAAGGGCGTTGCCTTGCCCGTGCCGCTCGCTTGCGCATCCTCGACACCGTCAACAAACATCTTGAACGTCGAGCCGTCATAGGTACATGACACGAGATACCAACGATTGGTCTTGAAATGGGTGTTGGAGAAACAACGGCCACCGGGCAGCACCCACTGCAGGATGTCGCCACCAGCCGAGCCGTTCTCGCCGAAGCGGAACATGTTGGCTTCCTCCTCGTTCTTGCCCTCGATGGCGAGCACACGCTTGATGTTGCCCACGTTGCCGAAGTTGTAGGAATAGACCTTGAACTCGATGGTATAGTTCGTCAGGTTCACCATCTTATCGTCAGGGAAGATGTAGTTGGACGAGGCATTCTGGTTGTTCTCGAGCGAGTAGAACGAGATGATGCGCGAAATCTGCAGGAATATCGTGCGGGAACTCTCGATGATTTCCCCACCCTCGCCCGTAACCTCCCGAATGGTCACAGGAATGACATAGGTGGCTCCCTCGACAAAGCCATCGGTACTGACGACCTTGACCTGGGCTGAAGAGGACAACGCCTCGCCCTGCTGAATAGTCACCACACCGTTCTCGAGGGTGACACACGAGGCGGGGACGGGATAATAGGCTGTGCCGTGCTCCTTGTTATAGGCACGCACCAGCGACGTGTCGATGGCCAACTTAACGGCAACGGGCTGCTCACAACGACGCGTGGCCTTGACGGTGACGGCATAGGCCGCGGGCAGTTCATCGACGGTAAACCGCTGCACCGGCACCTGCTCGGTGCCCGTGATGAGCAAGCCCACCTTGTTGTAGTCAAACTTGTCTCCCTCGCTGTCACAAGCGGTGAACAGGCCGCCGACAACAAGCAGCAGGAGGATATTGTAAATCGTTTTTCTCATCGTTATTCTTATTTAAGGACATTAAGGACATTAAAGACCTTAAGGAATCATCTCTTAACTCTTATCTATTAACTCTTAACTCTTATCTCTTATCTCCCTGCCGGGTTCATGATCTGGATAGCTCGGCGGATGGCGCCGTAGGGGACGCCGTCGCTCGTGTTATAGTAGTTGCGCTCCACATAGTAGGCACCGCAGCCGCCCTTGTGACCGTTAGCGGGCTCCCAAGCGGCATAGTTGAAGATTTCGCCGCCTGTGGGCTTCTGTCCGAAAGACTCGCAGTAGACGGTCTTCTCGTCGGGATGTCCCATGGCGCCCACGCCTGCTCCCTGCTGGCTGTAGGCCTGCCTGACGTAGTAGTCCACATAGGGGTCACACGCCACTGGAGGAGAGGCCGAGAAATAGTCCACGATGACCAATTTCTCGGGATATTGGCCGTTAGGACCGAAGATTTTGTCACATTCCTCGATGGCCCAGGTCAGATGCTGACCGCCCCAGCCCTCGTAGTCAAAGTCGGCGCCGTCAAGGCCCGTCTCGATGACCGTGTCACACACCCAGCGGGCATAGGCGCGGATGGCCTCCTCGCTGCGGTCGGTCGAGAGGTCATAGGAGCGGCCGCCGCTGGTGAAGCGGTGATTGTAGTTTGACGCGTCGGCATGGAAGACGAAGCGTGTGCCCTTCTTCTCACGCGTCTCGATCATGTCCTGATAGGCTATCGGGTGGGTCTCGGGCGTCGGGATGCCCATCCACAGATTGACGATGTCGATGCTGTCGGGCAGGCCGATGATGCGCTCGCCCCACGAGGCCGGGTCCTTGTAGCCGCTGGCCCCCTCGATGGGCGCCCAGTCGGCATAATAGACGTAGCAAATCTCGTGCTGACTTGCCTTGTAGTCACGCAGCGCCTGGTAATACTCCTCGCTGTACTCCTTCAACGGCTGCAGGTCAAGGGCCTCGGGCTCGGTATCACACGCAGTGACAACAAGGAAAAGCAAAGCAGCCGATATATATATTGTCAGTTTCATAATTCCTAACTCCTAATTTCTAATTCCTAATTAGCTCTACGGTCCCACCACAGTCGGGTGCCGCCGTTATCCTGACCACCGCCAAGGGCCTCACTGTCCAGCAACCGGGTTGCGGCCTGAACGGCAGCCTCGTTGGTATTATACTCCTGTACGGGGAAGGGACAGCGGCGCACCTGTATCTGGGTGTCGATCAGGCCCTGGCTGTCGTTGTTCACGACGGGCAGCAGGCGCGGATAACCCGTGCGGCGGAACTCAGCCCAGCCCTCGCAGCCGTCGGGATACATGGCAATCCACTTCTGGGTGATGATACGCTCCAGATTGGTCTCGAAGTCGGCCTCATCGTTCCAAGCAATGGTGATATCACTGGGTGCGTTGACAGCGTTGCCGCCACCGGTGCGGTCCACATAGCGGGTGGGTTTCAACGTCGAGTTGGCGATATAGGCGTCTTCGCCGCTGACGTTGTTCTCGCTGAACGACGCGCGGATACCGGCCTCATAGAAACCCTTGGCCGTTCCGCCCATGTTCCAGCCGCGCAGGGCGGCTTCGGCACGCAGGAAGAAACCCTCGGCTGCCGTCATCCACACGATGGGCGTGGTGGCGCGGTCGATTCTCAGGTTGGAAATATACACGCCCGCATAGCGCGTGGGGTTCATGTTGTGGACTCCCAGGCGCACGCCGTGGTACTTGTTGTCGTTGCTCGCGGGCACGAAGTAGGCGGGCAGGCGCGGGTCGCTGTAGCCGTTCATGTAGCAATCCATTGTCGCACCCATGCGCACCTCGCCCGCATTGAAGTTGTAGGCCATGTCGTAGTTCGGGTGGAAGTAGGTCAAGCGGCCATGCTGCAACTGGGCACGCTCGGCAGCCGTCTCAATGAAGCCCACTGAACATGCCGCCGACTTCTCGGCCTCACGCTGTGCCAGCGCAGGGTCGGCATAGACCACACGCAGGGCCAAGCGCAGGCGCAGGGTGTTGGCGAACTTCACCCAGCGGGTGACGTTGCCCTCATAGACGTTGTCGTAATCAGGCAAGAGCAGACCTCCCGACTCGGCCAGCGGCGTGAGCACGTCGATGGCACTGTCCAACTCGGCAAAGAACTTCTTATATACTTCCTGCTGGCGGTCATAAGTCGTGCCCAGCGTTCCGCTCCCAAAATGGATATAGGGTATAGGGCCGTACATGTCGGTCACGCGGTGCAGGGCCTCGACCTTTACGATGGTCGCCAGGGCGGCCACGGCAGGCTGATTCATCTCGCCAGCCACGCGTGTGACACGTTGCCAAGCGGGCATCACCTCGCTGAAGGCGCGTGTGAACATCTGGTCATACCAGCCGCTCACAAAGCTGTAGGAGCCGTTATGGACACCGTTGAGCCAGGTGCCCGTCAAGCCTACATAACCCGAAAACGGGTCGGCACTCAGGCCCTGAGCCACCTGATAGTCCGACGAGAGGCAGTTGCCCGACCCGTCGTCAAAGAGCACCACCCTCGAGACCATCTGCGAGAAAAAGGCGCCCACGTTCTGGTAATCGTTGGCGAGTTCCTCGTCGGTGAGTTGGTGCTGGTTGGTGTTGATGTCATCAAACGACTTGGTGCATCCTGCAAACAGCATTGCAGCACATATATATAATAGATATCTTGTCTTCATAGCCGTCATTAGAATTTGAGTTTCACGTTAAATCCCATCGTTCGCAGGCTGGGCTGCATGAAGTAGTCGATGCCCTGGTAATAAGTGCCCGTGTTGGAGGTCGCCTCGGGGTCATAGGGAGCCTTGTTGTACAGCATGCACAGGTTGTGGGCGACAAAGGACACATTCAGGCCCTTGATCCACTTCACCCAGCGATTAACCGGCACGTCGTAGCCGACACTCAACTCGGCAAGGCGCAGGTTGGTCGCGCTATAAACATAGCGTGAATCGACCGTGCCGTTGGGATTGCCCACAGTCTGGTAATAGCCCTGGGCGTTGATTTTCTTGCCGTTGATGACCACTCCGCCGTCGTTACGGGCATTTTGGGTGGCCTCACTGGCTCCGTAGTAGTCGAGGATGGCCTGGGTCTCGCTCACGACGATGCCGCCATAGCGGTAGGCAAACAGGGCAGACAGGGTCACACCCTTGAAATTGATCGAGTTGCCCCACGACAGGTTGTACTTGGGAGCAGCTTGGCCAGCATAGATGTAGTAGGCGTTGTTGTTGGGATTGGCCTCGACGGTCTGACGCTCGGGGTTGACGTAGATGGCGCCGTGCTCGTCGGTCTTGAGCGTGGAGACATAGACATCGCTGAGCGTGCCGCCCTCGGTCAAGCGAATCTGGTAGCCCGAGGTGCCGCCCATGTAGAGTTCGTCAAGGTTGTAAATCTCGCCGTCGATGGGGTTGCGCCAGTCCTTAAGCAGCTCCTTCACCTTGTTTTGGTTAAGCGTCCATGTTAGGAAAGTTTCCCAAGTGACCGGGCCTAGGGGCTGGGTATAACGCGCAGTGAGTTCTACGCCCTCGTTATCGACACGGCCACCATTGACCACCGCACTGGTGTAGCCCGACGAAGCAGGCAGCGTAGGATAGAAGAACTGGTTGCGTGTGATGGATTTATATAGCGTCATATTCACTTTCAGACGGCTGCGGAACATATACAGGTCGATACCAGCCTCCTGCGACTCAGTGCGCTCGGGCTTGAGATCGGTGAGCATCCGTGTTGATGTCTCGGCAAGGCCGGTCGAGGGGTTGATGGCATAGGTCTCACGCGTCAGGAAAGGCTCGCCCGGCTCGTTACCCACCTGGGAGTAGCCTATGCGGGTCTTGAAGAAATTGAGCCAATCAAGTTTTACACCAATCTGACGCAGCGCTTCGGTCCATATACAAGAAAGACCAGCAGACCAGTAGAAGTAACTCTTTTCGAGTTTGCTCGACCAGTCATTGCGGGCAGTAAGATCAATATAGACCATATCAACACCACCCAACTGGGCGGTGGCATACACGCTCTGCAACTGGGTGCGGTAGCCGCTCTGCACGGGTTTGAATGTCGAGTTGGAAGTCTCCACGTTGGCCAGGGTGAACTTGTTGGCGGTACCTTTCAGGTGGCCACTGAAGCCCTCGATGGCGTTGTCGCGCTGGTCAAAACTCGTGCCCAGCACACCGGTTAAACTCAAGTGGCCATCAGCAATGTAAAAGTATTTGTCGAACTTGGCAAAGGCCTCGGCATACAACTGGCGGTTGCTCACGTTGCGCAGGGCGTAGTGGCCATATTTGGAGGCGTAAAGCGTATTGGTCGAGGCGAAGAATTTTTCCTCATATTTGTCGCTGCTCTTGTCATACTTCACGCGGCCCGTGATATCAAGCCACGGGGTGATGCGCCAGTTAAGCGAGACGGTTGCCTGGTGGCGCTCCTTGTGGTTGACAAAGCGCTCGCGCTCGGTCTCCCAATAGGGGTTCTCCATCGAAATGTCGTAGTTGTAGGGCCAATACTGCACGGGGAAGTTGCGGCCCGTGTCGTAACGCTCGTAGTAGCCCAATTTGCTGAAATCGTCACCGGCAGGGAACAGATAGACAGGCACCAGCGGGTTGTGGTACTGGCCCTGACTTATCATGTTCTGCTCCTTGACGGCGGTGAGCATGTACCCTAGGTCGAGCGTCATGCGGTCGTCGAGGAAGTTGGTGGTGTTGCGCACGCTCACGTTGTAGCGGTCGTAGTTGTTGCTGTGGATGATGCCCTGGGCATTGGTGGCGCCGAGCGAAAGATAGGTCTGGTTCTTGTCGGTGCCGGTGCTCAGGCTCACCGAGTTGGCGATGTTGGTGCCCGTCTGGAAGAAGTCGGCGGGACGGTAATCGCTGGGTGCAGCCAGTTTCTCGCCCCAACTGAAATAACTGCCCGTCTCACTGGGACCGTACTGGTTCTGGAAACGGGGCAACACAAAGGGCTTGGAGAACTGGAAACTGCCGTTGTAGGTCACATCCACCCTACCCGCGCGACCGCGCTTGGTCGTGATGAGGATGACACCGTTGGCGGCATTGGCGCCGTAGAGGGCCGCTGCCGAGGGACCCGTCAGGGCGCTGATGCTCTCGATATCATCGGGGTTGATGTTACTGGTGGCGTCACCCGTCTGGCCCGCTCCGGCAAAGATGCCCTCGGGCTGTTCGCTGGCGAGGTTCTGCATGGGAATGCCGTCCACGACATAGAGCACGTTGTTGTTACCGTTGATGGACTTGGCTCCGCGCATCACCACGCGGCTGCTACCGCCCGCACCCGTCGCACTGGCATTAATGGTCACACCGGCGACCTTTCCCGTCAGCGAGTTGACGAAGTTGGCGTCCTGCACACGCATCAAGGCATCGCCTTCGACCTGCTGCACGTTGTAGGACAGCGACTTGGCCTCCTTCTTGATGCCGAGGGCTGTCACGACGACCTCGTTAAGCACTTGGGCTCCCTGCTCCAGATTGACGGTCAACGCATTGCCGTCAACTTGCACTTCCTGGGTACCATAGCCCACATAACTCACCGTCAAGGTAGACCCCTGGGCGGCACGAATGGTGAAACGCCCGTCAAAGTCGGTAACGGCGGTCACATTTGTTCCCTTAACGTTGACGGTCGCCCCGATGACGGGGTCACCGTTCTCGTCAAGCACCTGTCCCGTCACCGTCGAGGGCTGCACCGTGCCGCTGTGCACCTGCGGCGACGGCCCTGCCAGCGCCGTGCCACCGCCCATAACGAGCGCCGCCACCGCCAGCAGCCTGACCAAGTGATGGAACCTAAATCCAAGTTTTTTCATCATAATTCTTGCTATAATGGTTGATGTTGATTTCATATCATTCTGTGGTTCATCCACAGTTGGAAGACCGGGTCTGTCAGATATATTTCGCCTCGCCCTCGCACCTCAATCAAGTCCTTCTTGATTAGTGCATCCTTCAAGCGAGTGATGTTAGACGGGCTACCCAGGTTAAAATCATCCCTGATGGCTTTGTCGCCGAATGCTATGTGATGGCCAGCAGCCACGGCACGGAGGAAATTCATCTGATAGGCCGATAGTGACTCTATTTGCTGCATGAACAGGGCTTCATTGGCATCCAGCAAATCGTTCATTGCCATATTGAGTTGGGCCGCAATCGCCGTTTCCCCTTCATTGAGACGGGAAAATAGCAACCACGCCAGTTGCTGTACATAGGAAGAGTAATTATCTACCAAACCGCACAATTGCTGTGCAAGTTCATCGCTAATCGACCGGTTACGATCTTCAAAATGCTTCACGATATATTGCACCCAGTCGCTTGTAGCAATTTTGCCCAGGAAGATCATGTCGCCAAACTGATAGAAAGGCATATTGCGACGCTGGAAAATCGAGCTCATCAGGTGTTGCTTACTGCCGAACAGACAATAACTGGTTCGCTGCTGATGCTGCCATATGGAGCGCAACTTCTTCTGTACCGTCAATGAGTCGGGCAACTCTCCCATTTGCTGGAATTCGTCAATGCACACGACGATGTGCTTATCACGCTTGCGCGCAATTTCCTCGGCCAAACTCAATACCTCCTCGGGCGAATGGGTTCGTGGGGTGATGCCCAGTGATAACGAGAAGTCGGAATTGGCCTCGGGCGAGAAAGTAATCTTCGGGGTGAGGCGAACAAGGAACTCCTTGGCATACTCCATCCATTTGTCAACATGGGATGCGGTCTGTTTCAACACAGCGGCTGCCAAGGCATTATAAAACTCATATTCGGTCTTGCAGGCAAACATGTCAAGATAGACCACAATCACGTTAGGATTGGATTCGAGGCCCTTTTTCACGTGCTTCACAAGCGAAGTCTTGCCTATGCGGCGCGGTGAGATGAGAATCGTGTTGATGCCTTCCAAAAAATTAGCCTTCAGTCGAGCGGTCTCGGTCTCACGGCCAATAAAATTATAATCACTTACGGCTGTGCCGAAAATAAAACTCTTGCGTTCCATATTCCATCAATAAAGGTTAGATGCGCAAAGATAACAAGAATTTCTTAATTACACAAGGTTGTGTTACACAAATTTGTGTAACACAACCTTGTGTAATGCATAATTCGTTGTTTTACAACTACTTTTGGTTACCTTTCAAGGTGGTAACGGGGAAGTTGAAGTAGGTGTCGGGGAAGGGCTCGTCCTTGAGGGTGAAGTGCCACCACTCGTTGTCCAGCGGCTTAAAGCCGTGACGCATCATCGCGCTGCGCAGCACCATGCGGTTATAGAACTGCTCGGACGTGAAAGTGGGATACATCTGCTGGAAGTCGAGCGTCTCGGGATTACCGCCGCCATAGTCGGGGTGGCTCTCGATACCGAACCAGTCAAATGTGCCGCCCATATCCAATTCCTTGCCCAACTTCATATCCACCAGCGTCAAGTCAATCGTCGAACCGCGCGAGTGACCGCTGCGTTTGGCGACATATTCTTTCTCAAAGACTTCCTCCTTGGTCAAGCGGGGATAGAAATAGGCCTTGGTCAACGTGTCGCTGGTGTCTAGGGCCCAGCGCATGAAGTGATCCACAGCACGCTGCGGACGATAGGCATCATAAATCTTGAGGCAATAGCCGTGACGCTTCAGGTCGTCGCTCACGGCACGCAGGCTGTCGGCAGCAACTCGGGTGAGCAAGGCCACGGGCTGCTCATAGCCGTCAACACGTGCGCCCACAAAGTTATAGGTGCTGAAATAGCGAATCTCGAGAATGGCGTCAGGCACCACGTCGGTGATGTTGACAAACTGGCTCGAATCCATCGTCTTGTCACTCACGCGCGCCATGTCTTGGGCACTGCGGCACGATGCCAGCGTGGCACAAACGCCCAGCAGGAAGGCTATCAACAGATGATTGTACTTCATCGGGAAAATCGTTTTATTCGGGTTAATAGAAAGGGAGCCGCCCGTCCTGATACCAGGGGTGGCGGCTCCTTATACATCAATCATCTCAACCGGGGGCACATGCCAGCACCCTCCAGTCGGTCGTCATCACTTGATGACCTTGGCAGTGGTACGGGTGCCGTCACTGTAGGTGGTGACAACGATGTTCACACCCTCCATGGGCTCAGCGCTCTGCTGACCAGCCAAGTTGTAGTACTCAACGTTGGCAACAGCCTTGTCGGCGTTCACATCCTCAATCGAGGTCGTGTTGTTGATCTCCAGGTTGATATCCTTGGTGATATCCTCGAAGTTGAACGAGCCACGGGCCTTGCCATTGGAATAAACGGTGTAGGTCTTGGTGTGGTCGAGGCTGTAGTAGTTGCCATCGGCGTCACGAGTCATCACATTGCCGTCCTCATCCTGCAACTCATACTCGGTAGCGAAGCCCGTCACGGTTACAAACACGTCGTTGGTGTAATAAGGAGTGCGGAAAGCGGGCAGGCGGTGCTTCGGGAGCTCATACATCAGATTCACACCGAAGTACTGATAAATCATATCGTAGGTATCGCTGTTGAAGCAGTAGTTACCCGAACGCATCAAGCTAGCCATCTCGCCCTCGGCCTCATCAAAGGCCATGTAGCGATACTTCATGTGAACGTCAGACCAGTTGTTCATCCACAGGGTCAGGTAGATGTTCTCGCCAGTGTACACAAACGGGATGTTGTTGCCGTTCTCATCAGGCACATTGAACGGAATCTCAACGATGGTGGCGGGATTCTCGGCAGAAGCCTCGCTGTCAAAGGTGGTGATGTAACCTGGATGGTTGAAGTAGCCACGACAGTTGATCGTGTCAATCAGCAACTGGCCGCGCGGGGGACGAGTGCGCCAACCGTCGAACAGGTCGGTACCGTCACCGAAGAAGCCCGGTTCAAACGAGGTCTTCTCGCGGGGGATATTGTAGCACCAAGCGGTCACCTCAAGGTAAATACCATGGCTGGTCATGTCACTGGCTACATCATAGCCATCGAGACCCAGGCCGATAACCTTGGCGTTGGCGGGCAGCGTAGCGGTACCCTTGTTGGTGTCGCCACGGGTGAAGTCCTGTGCGGTAACAATGTACTCAGGCTGGAATTTCATCAGGCGTGAGTTGGGGTCATCCTCAGGATAGTTCTGGATATCCTGATAAATGTCTACATTAACCGGCAGCGCAAACAGCAGGGTGTCGTTTTCCGGCTGATCAATGTTGGTGGGAGTAACAACAATCTCGGCTTGAGCGAAACCGCATGCCAAGAAAGCAGCAACTGACAAAAGTAATGATTTCTTCATAGAGCTTAAAAGTATTATAAATTTGATAATTATGTTCACGTAAATATATAGATGTTGCAAAATTAGGCTAAATTACTGAATCAACAAAATTTAAAACCATTTTTTTCAACTTTGTAAATATTTACTCTTTTTTCAAGGATTTCTTGACCTTGAAAACAAGCTGCCCTATCAAGAATACCGGAGAGGTGCCCACAATGATCATCAGCCAGGTCTTCAGGTCGAGCGGCGCACAGTTGAACAACAGCGGGAAGAACTGCACAAGCGTAATCTGGCCGACAAATATCACTACCGCCACACTCCAGAACACCTTGCTGTCCTCGATGTTGTTAAAGGCACTCTTGCCCGTAGCAAATGCCCTGGCATTGAGCATATTCCAAAATTGCATAAACACGAACACGCTGAAGAAGATGGCCATCTCATGAGGGCTGATATTGGGATTGACACCGCGACGCAGCACGGGTTGTCCACCATTGGCCGAGCGAACGAAATAGTAATACAGTCCTATCAACAGCACGGCAAACACGATGCCCGAAATGAGGATGAATCGTTTCATCGCCGGGGTGATTATGCTCGCGCGGGAGTCGCGAGGACGTTGTTTCATCAGGATGCTGTTAGGTGGCAACGCCGCCAGCGCCAGGGCCGCAAAGGTATCCATAATCAGGTTCACCCACAGCATCTGGGTCACCGTCAACGCCGGCTGCTTGCTGAAGAACGATCCCACGGCCACCACAATGCAGGCACACACGTTCACCGCCAGCTGGAAAATGATGAAACGCTGGATATTACTGTATAGCGAGCGTCCCCACAGGACGGCCTTGTTGATGCTAGCAAACGAGTTGTCGAGGATAGTGATGTCGCTCGCCTCCTTGGCCACGGCGGTGCCGTCGCCCATCGACAAGCCCACCTGGGCTGCGTTCAGCGCGGGAGCGTCGTTGGTGCCGTCGCCCGTGACGGCCACTACCTCGCCCTGCTGTTGCAGCAGGCGCACGAGGCGTGCCTTGTCATCGGGACGCGCGCGGGCCATGATCTTCAGGGAGTGGGCACGCTGGGACGCCTCGCTGTCATCCAGGGCGGCAAAGTCGGGCCCGTTGATAATGGCCTCGTCGCCGTCGTCATCGCTCCACAGCCCCACTTGACGCCCGATCTCGCGAGCCGTGGCTCCCGTGTCGCCGGTGACGATTTTCACCTTCACGCCGGCATTGCGGCAGTCGGTAATGGCAGCAGGCACATCGGGACGCACGGGGTCGCTTATGGCGACAATGCCCAGCAACGTGAGGGAGGGCGCGCTACCGGCCTTGAGGCGTGTGAAGGCCTGATCGGAATCCTCGTCGACACCCAACTCACAGCTGGCGAACGCCAGGGTGCGCATCGCCTTGGTCTGGTAATTGGTCAGTTCATCGCTCACCTGCTGGAAAGTCACGCCACCTACCACGCTGCCACACAGGCGCATGATAATCTCGGGAGCGCCCTTGACCAGGAGCAGCCGACGTCCGCCGGCGTTCTCGATGACGGTGGCCATATATTTGGTCATCGTCGAGAAGGGCTGTTGGGCCAGCACTTCGGTATTGTCGCGCAGGGTCATATAGTCGATGCCGGCATCATGCAGCCAGAGCAGCAGAGCGCCCTCGGTGGGGTTACCCAGGGCGACCACATGACCGGCGTCGCTGTCGTCGAGAAAAGCCGTGCTATTGCAGGCGATGCTCGCCTGGACCAGAAGGCTCGCCTCGTCGTCAGCAAGTTGGTCGCCTTCCTGCAAGCCATAGAAATGAGCCTTGTAAATCTGCATCTTGTTCTGGGTGAGCGTGCCCGTCTTGTCGGTACAGATAACCGTGGCGGCGCCCATTGTCTCGCAAGCGTGCATGCGGCGCACCAGGTTGTTGTGTTTCAACATCTTACGCATACTTAGGGCCAGCGACAACGTCACACTCATCGGCAGTCCCTCGGGGACCGATACGACAATCAGCGTCACAGCCAGCATGACCGTTTCGATGAAGTATTGGGCATCAGCCACAAGTCCCTCACTGCCGACCCAGAAGTATTCCACCACGCGGCCAAGAACCAGCAGGCCCGCCATCACATAGCTGCCTCGTGCGATGAGGCGCCCCAGGCGGTCGAGTTGCTGCGTGAGCGGCGTCTTGATGTTATTGTCGATTTGGGCATCACGATACACCTTGCCATACTCGGTCTTGTCGCCAACGCGGTCCACGCGCATCGTCGCATGGCCCTCGATGATGGTGCTCGCGCGCAGCAGCATCGTAGGCGGATAAGTCGCCTCATGGGCCTCGCGGGCGGCAGCCTCGTCATGGGTCTTCCATGCCGACGGCTCGCCGGTGAACGAGCTCTCGTCGACCGTCAGGTTGAAACTGTCGATGATGGTACCATCGGCCGGCACCTTCTCGCCCGTGTCCAGGATGACGATGTCGCCCACCACGATGTCGCAACGCGGCACCTGGGTGATGTGGCCGTCGCGCAGCACTTTCACCCCGACATGGTCATCGGACTGATTGAGCAGACGGAATTTCTTGTTGGCATTCACCTCGACCAGGAAGCCCACCAGCGTGGCGAGCACGATAGCCACCAGGATACCCACGGGCTCAAAGAAAATGCTCACCCCCATATGGAGGCCGAAGTATTCATAAAACGACAATCCCACCGATAAGGCGAGTGCAAACAGCAGAATCCTAATCAGCGGATCGTCAAACTTGTGCAGGAATTGCTTCCACAGGGGTTCGCGGGCAGGGGGCGTCAGCACGTTGCTGCCATGTTCCTCACGGCTGGCAAGCACTTGGCTGGCGGTTAACCCTATGTCGTGTCTTTTTTTCTTCATCAATAATGCCAATTATCTCAATTGATTACGCCTCGTTCCGAGCAATAATTGTGCCAACAAAAAAGATTTGACCCATCCTCACAAGGAATGTATCAAATCTGTAACACAAGCCGGCGTCAAGCCGTAAGCTGTGGTGGTAGTGGGCGGCGTGTGAATCGCGCCTTGTTGAAAATCGAGTCCCAACGCAGCTTGATCACGCCCCACAACGCCTCAAAGAAGATGCTCGAGTTCATCTTGCTCGTGCCCAGCACACGGTTCACGAACACAATGGGTATCTCCTTGATCTTGAAGCCCATGCGGTGAGCAGTGAACTTCATCTCGATCTGGAAAGCATAGCCCTTGAACTCGATCTTGTCAAGGTTGATCGACTGGAGCACCTCGCGACGGTAACACACGTAGCCCGCCGTCGCATCACGCACCTTCATGCCGGTAATCAGGCGCACATAGGCCGACGCGTAGTAACTCATCAGCATGCGGCCCATCGGCCAGTCAACGACATTCACCCCTGTCAGATAACGGGAACCCACGCTCACGTCCGCACCGCCGGTAGCACAAGCCGCCTGCAACTCGGGCAACTTGCCAACGGGATGCGAGAAGTCGGCATCCATCTCGATGATGTAACCGTAGTCGTGCTCCAGCGCCCACTTGAAGCCGGCTATATAGGCCGTTCCCAGGCCCTGCTTGCCGGCACGCTTGAGGATGTGGATGCGCTCTGGACGCTCGGTTATCATCTCATCGACGATGGCGCCAGTACCGTCGGGGGAGTTGTCATCGACAATGAGTACATCAAACTGGTGCTCGGCAATGGCGAGCACGGCGTTGATGATGTTCCTGATGTTCTCCTTCTCGTTGTAAGTAGGAATAATCACTAAACTGTCTGACTTCATTGGTGCCTGTTTTCTTTAATCGTCAACAATTTGAGTACAAAAGTACTGCTTTTTTTTCATTATATCGTTACAGATGATGATAATATTGTGTTACAGGGACGTTTTTATTATCCTTTTGCAACGAATGACCTTTTTTTAAGAATTTTTACAGCAAAAACCATGCCATTTTGCTGCCAGGGCGATCGTTGCGGGCTTCTTCTTACCGGCATCAGGAGATGGCTATCCCCTCTCCTTCCACCCTTCACAGCTGCTTTTTGCCTGAGAGTGTTCAGTTTACGGTAGTTTTCTGCAATCGTTTGCATCAAAAATATGTTAAGTTTCGCCCCATTTCACATTATTAAAAAAATAGAGGCACTACTTTTGCCTTGATTAACCGCATGGAAGTTTTTTTTCTCGTTTCAGGCATCATGCGACCGTTTTATGCCAATCATTCACGCAATGATGCCTCGGCGGGAAATTTAACCTCTAATATTTTTGCGCTCAACGATATTAACCAACACCAACTTTTATAACTATCATTCAAAAATGAAACAGATGAAATTTCAAACCAGATTGACATTGAGGCTATTAGCCTTGATGTTATGCATGGCTGCGACCGTTCCGCAGCTATGGGCTCAAACCTACACTGTGGCCGGCAGCGACGCACAGGCGCTGGGCACAACTTGGGACCCAGGAAACACGAGTAACAACATGACGCTGTACAGCGGCAACATGTACTACTTGTTGAAGACGGTCACCTATTCGTCAAATACCAACGGCGAGTACAAAATCACCGTTAACAACAGCTGGAATACATCCTATGGTGCAAATGGTGGCAGCGTCAATGCTTCCTACTCAGTGAGCAGCGGCACTGGATATGTTTGCTTCGCGTTCAACTCAAGTAGCCATGTGCCCCACATGGTTTCCTCCCTGCAGAACGTGATTGTGACCGGCAGTGACACCCAGGCGCTGGGCGTATCGTGGGAACACACCAACACGAGCAACAAGATGAGTACCAACGACGGCATCACCTACACGCTCGTTCGCAATGTGGACTATACTGCTGCTGCAAACGATTTGCAGTGTAAGGTGTGTGTAAACGGTAGCGACTTTTATGGTACCAGCACAGGCGGCAATGTTTATTATAACATCCCTAGCGCCGGCGCCTACACGGTGACCTACACCTTCAATGCGGTGACCGGCATTCTTACCGTGAACGTTCAATCGGCCGCTCCGGTAATCCCCAACTATTACATCACGGGCGACAACGGCTTGGGACTGGGTGGATTCAAATTCAATCCTACCACTACCTTGACCTATGACAGCGACAATGACGTATATACCTACAGCTACAATGTTACCTCGCTAGGCACCTACTACTTTGCATTCGCTGATGGCCCTGGTAACGACTGGAATGATTTCAACGGCAACCACCGTATTGGCCCCACCAGTGGCAATGAAACCGTGAACCTGAATGGCGGCTGGGCCACGACCCAGAAGGGAGGTGGCAGCTATGCCGTGACTGTGGATGCCGGTCAAGTGACCATCACTCTGGATGTCGCTAACATGCGTTACAAGGTTGACGGGACAACTCCCGTCATCACGGTTGACTATTACGTCGTGGGCGATGAGACCAGCATCTTCCCCAACGGATGGAACAATGGAGACCAAAACAAGATGACCGACAACGGCAACGGCACCTATAGCTGGAGCGCGAACGGTGTTCATCTGACTGCCGGTACCGTCTATCAATACAAGGTCCACGGCAGCGACAACTCCTGGTATCCCAGTGGAGTAAACGGCACCTTCAGCGTGAACGCGTCAGGCACTTACAACATCGTGTTCACCTTTGACGGCACCAACGTCACCGCTGTGCCGACACTCGTCACGGCCGACCAGACCTACGACTACGACATCTACGTGCGCTACACGGGCGCCGAGCCGATTGCAAACGTGTTCCTGTATGCATGGGATAGCGCAGGCGTATTATCTGATGCTTGGAACGGAGGCAACGGCGGCACTGCACTGTCTAACCTCACGGAGCAGACCATCAACGGCTACACCTACTATAAGGCAAGCTACACGTCTTATTTCTCGACCATCAATGTTCTCTTCAACGAGAATGGCAGCAGTTCGACCCAAACCATAGACTTGACCGCACAGCCTGGTGATAACTACTTCACCTATGGCGGCGGCGCCAGTGTCGTGGGTCCCACGACCGAGCCCGACGAGGAAATCGTCATCACCTATTACGTCAAGGGCGATAATACCAATATCTTCCCCAACGGATGGGATTCCGGCTCCAACACTGCCATGACCGACAACGAGGACGGCACTTACAGCTGGTTGTCAGGACAATTCCACCTGAATGCGGGTACCGAGTACACCTACAAGGTTTGGGGTGACGACAATACCTGGCATCCCAGCAACGTCGGTGGAAACATGACCTTCAGCAACGCTGTTGCCGGCACCTACACCGTCACCATCACCTACGACAGCAACAACGAGACGGTAACGGCCGTGCTGAACCTTATCCAGGAAGATCCCGTCTACACCTATGACATCTACGTGCGCTACAAGGGCAACGAGCCGATAGAGAACGTGTTCCTGTATGCATGGGATGGCGTAGGCGATTTATCGGATGCATGGGACAGTGACAACCACATCGGCGGCACCTCTCTGGCCGACTTGACATCTCAGGTCATCAACGGCCACACCTATTATCATGTGACCTATACGTCTTATACCTCGGCCATCGGTATGGTCTTAAACGAGAACGGTGACGGTTCGACCAAGACAGATAACCTGTCGGTTGATCCCGGCACAAGCTACTTTACCTATGGTGGCGGCAATATCATCAGCTATGCCAGTGATACAGCCGATCCCGCTATCGTTTATTACATCGTGGGCGACGCCAACGTCTTCCCCAACGGATGGAACACCGGTGACGGCACCGCACTGACCGATAATGGCGACGGCACCTACTCGTGGAACTTGCCCGGCAACGTCCACCTGAATGCGGGTACCAACTACCCGTACAAGGTCCTCACCAGCGAGGGTGTTTACTACCCCAGCGGTGACAATGAGTCGTTCAGCGTGAACACGCCCGGTACCTACACCATCAGCGCGACCTTCGACGGCACCACGCCTGTTGTCACCCCGACGTTGGTACAGGCCGATGCCATGTCTTACTCGGCGGTAGGTTCCAAGGAACTGTTCGGCGGCAACGAGGACTGGGCTAACCCAGTGAGCATGACCGACGACAACGACGGCACCTACTCATGGGATTCCCAAGACCTTATCTTGAACGCAGGCAACTACTACTTCAAGGTGAAAGACAATTATGGTGGCTGGTATGGCACCGAGGGCAGCGACAATGGCGATAATATCGAAGTACACGTTGCCGCTAACGGCACCTACAGGCTGCACATTGACTTCGACGGCAGCAACGCTCCCACCTACACGCTCGTGCGCGTTGACCTCTCAACAATCTATATCACCGGTTCCGAGAGCCTCGGTCTGGGCTGGTCTCCGGCCCCGACGACGACGATGACCTATGACGTCCAGACCGGCTTGTACGCTTACAGCTTTGACGTTGTCAATGCCGGCACTCACGCCTTCGTGTTTGCTACCGGCCAGGGCAGCGGTCAGGACGATGAGGCCGCATGGTATGACTTCAACACCCACTATCGTGTCGGCCCCACTAATGGAGACGAGAACGTGACGCTCAACGGCGACTGGGCTCAGACCCAGCAGGCAGGCGGCAACAATGGCGCCTACATGGTGACCACGGGTGT
This sequence comes from uncultured Bacteroidales bacterium, assembly GCA_902776955.1. Classification (GTDB taxonomy): domain Bacteria; phylum Bacteroidota; class Bacteroidia; order Bacteroidales; family Muribaculaceae; genus Sodaliphilus. The sequence continues at coordinate 43,488 of CACYSG010000022.1, forward strand.
CGGTAAATACACCATCTACTACGACCCGACCAACGTGAAGTACAAGGTTGTAGGTCCCGCACCCATCTTCATCACGGGTGACCTGGGACTGGGCTTGGGCTGGAGCTATGCTCCCACCACTGCGATGGCCTATAACGACTCGACCGGCCTGTACAGCTACACCTATAGGATTCCCAATCAGGGAACCTACAGCTTCGTGTTCGCCAACGGCCAGGCAACCGGCTTTGGCGAGGATCATGGCGGTGCTTGGAACTACTTCAACGCCAACTACCGCATCGGCCCGACCAGCGGCGACCAGACCGTGACCATCGGCCAGTGGGAGAACACCCAGGCTGCCGGTGGCGACAATGGCGCCTACTCAGTGAGACTGGCGGCAGGCTATGTCACCATCTACTTCGACAACACGACGAGCCCGATGAGGTTTAAGGTTGAGAGTGGCGGCGAACTCGGTGAAGACCTGTACATGGTGGGTACCATGACCTATGACAACGAGATCTACCACTATGCTCCCGACCAAGGTATCCTCATGAAGTATGACAACGCCAAGAAGTTGTACTATCTGAACCACGTTACCATTAACACCAATTCTACCTTCTGCTTCTCGACATCACTCGGCGACACGAGCGAAGACTGGCAAGGTATGGGTACCCGTTACGGTAACAACGACAACGATCCCAATTACTTTGTAGCTCACGATGGTGACGCCACCGCCCACCTGCGTGTGACCGGCGACAAGATCAACGTGAACATGCCTCTCGACGTTTGGGACGAGGACCTGGGCGAGTGGATGATGAACACCGCAGGCGTCTACAACGTGATTGTCAACCTGGAGGATGGTTGGGTCAAGCTCATCAAGACCGACCAATTCTCGCTCTTCCCGATGAACGTCTATCTCCAGCAGACCGACAACGTCGAGATGGATCCCGGCACGATAGGCCACACCTACAACATCACCGATGACGGCAGCAACCCCTGGCCCCTGATTGCTTGGAACAGGCTTGAAGGCGACTGGAATCCCCAGGAGAACGAGGGCGCTAACCACTATTCCGTCACCTATATGGGCGACACCACGACCACCGACGGCAAGACCTGGTGGCACTGGCAGGTGAGCGCATCGATCGCCGAGATCATTTTCTCCCGCACCAACATGGCACCCTATCAAAGCGAGACCATCGCCCGCAAGGCCGGTGTGCTGTGGTACACCTGGGAGCAGGACAACACCATGACCGCCCACAGCCGTGAGTACTTCACGTCGTCGGCAACCCAGTTGCCCGGCAACGTCGAGGTCGAGGAAGGTCACTACTACGTTTACTTCATCAACACCGTCGGCTGGGAGACCGTCTACTGTGTTGCTTGGAGCAGCCAGTCAGAGCCCTATTACGACGGCCACGGCAAGGACATCCAGACCTGGCCCGGCCAGCCCATGGTGTGCATCGGTATCGACCCGAAGACGGGCTACGAGGTATGGGAGTATGACTTCGGAGCCATCGACGACAGCCAGGCCCCCGACGACCTGCTCTTCCACGACGGCACGCCCATCGCCACGACCGACGCCAAGGAGCAGACCGGTGACTTTGACTTCATCAACGGTGGTGTATATGACTACCTCGGCCTGTTTGACGATGCTTACACGCTCAACAGCCTCATCCGCACGGCCGAGGATCACATTCGTTACACCGTCAGCAACGACCTGGTGGGTGTATATTATGACCCCGACGCTGTAACGCCTGTATCCTACCCGTCAAGCAACGGCACAATCATCCACACGACCGTTACGGGTGCCTTGTATGCCAAAGACCTGAACGATTATGGTGAGAAGTCGATTAAGCCCGACGGCGACGAGTACACCGACTACGTCTATGAGATTTGCAACGGCAACAATAACGACGGCAGACCGTCCCAGATTATGGACAAGAAAGAAGAGTATGACCAGAGTAACTGGATCAAGCTCGTCATCTCGCCCAACTATGACGGTGGTAATCCCTATCCCATTCAGGCTCCGAGCTTGAAGCAGTATGAGGACCATATCATTCCTGCCGGAACGCTGCAGCTCTACATGACCGACCAAATCAACCCGACAGCCCGCGTGGTGGCTATCCAGGCGCCCGGTGAATACATGAAGTATGAGCCCAACGTCTATGTGTCGGCCCACTTCAACGACACCGTCGTGTTCAACTACACCCACAGGGAGTGGCAACCCGATGCTTACTCTGGTACTTACCGTACCAAGCCGACCATCGAGTGGCAGTATGACGAAGAGGGCGACACGATTTACGGTAAAGTTACCCGCACGAGGGTCGAGGATAAGCTCTACAAGATGTTCTACGTGGCTCCCAAGCCCCAGGAGATCGCTTATCTCACCTGGATGGTCTATGACAACCCGAATGAGGACGATGCATGGCCCGGATACGACCCCGACGTTTACATGCCGTACACCCGTCCTAACATCAACAATTATCCGCCCGACTCGGCAGGCTGGTTCTTCTCACCCAAGAACTGGGACCGCAGCGAGGAGATTCCCTACAGTTACTTCCAGCAACTGATTGCAGCCGGAAAGATGACACAAGAACAACTGGCTCATCTGGCCGATGATTACCTGAGCAATGACCAAATGACTGATATCCTCGGCGGTTACGGTAAGGCTTATGGCCCGTACACCAACGGCTATATGCAGTACGGTGCCGTGGACATCAACTGGTCGCTGTTTGATCCCGAAGCCGACGCTTGCGAGGGTCAACCCTGGTGGTATATCTTCAGACCCGGCCAGGCCTATAAGTTCAAGGCCATCATCCGCTATGCCCGTGGCAGTGAAGAGGGCAACAATACGCCCTACTATTGCTTTGGCCCCAGTTCAGGACTCGTTACTGACAACTACACTGTTTACGGTGCTCCCCGCCGTGAAGACCCGTCGGATTATTCTTATCAGGACACGTTCTATCCTAACATGTATAAGACGAACAATTATAAGAACATGGACCAGGGTAAGTTCATCATCTTCCCCATCGAGGCCAGTCCTGAAGGTTCTAACGGTTCGGACATGGGTAATGTGACAACCGTCAAGGAAGTAGTGACTGCTCGCACCGTTGTGGGCACGAAGTACTACAACCTGATGGGTGTTGAGAGCAGCAGGCCGTTTGAGGGCATCAACATCGTTGTGACCTTCTACAGCGACGGCAGCCGCACTTCAAAGAAAATTCTGCGCTAATCTCAATAGCGAATTCCACTAACCAGAAAGGCCGCTCCTGCACGGGGGCGGCCTTTCCTATTCTACCCCGCGAGAACAAAATCAAAGATAATGTAGAAAAATGGAGAAAGTAACGCGAAAAAGTAGTATCTTTGTAGGTTAAAACAATTTTTTATTGTGCACAATGACGACAATGCAGAACAACACCAGTAAACAATACGACGAAGTGATAGCCCAGTGCCGGGAGCTGTTCATCAACAAGATGAAGGACTACGGGCCCTCGTGGCGCATCCTCAGGCCCCGCTCGGTGACCGACCAGATCTTCATCAAGGCCAAGCGCATCCGCACCCTTGAGCTCAACGGTGAGACCAAGGTGGGCGAGGACATCTGGCCCGAATTCATCGGCATCATCAACTATGGCATCATCGGACTGATACAGCTGCGCCTGGGATACAGCGACATCGTTGACATCACGGCCGCCGAGGCCCTGCAGATGTATGACCAGTTCATCAGCGACACCAAGCAACTGATGATGGCCAAGAACACCGACTATGGCGAGGCTTGGCGCGACATGCGCATCTCGAGCTACACCGACTTGATACTGACCAAAATCCAGCGTACCAAGGAAATCGAGAACCACGGCGGAGCGACACTGGTGAGCGAAGGCATCGACGCCAACTATCAGGACATGATCAACTACAGCGTGTTTGCCCTCATCAAGCACAACGAACAAGTTGAAGGGTAAAGAATCACACTCTAAACTCTAAACCCTAAACTCTAAACTTTTAATTACATGACCGTCAAAGCCATCATCAATGCGGTTAAGGGCGAGAAATGGTGCCAGGTGCTCACGGTGCTCATGAGGCTCGTCGTGGGTGGGGTGTTCATCTTCTCAGGGTTTACCAAGGGGGTTGACCCTTGGGGCACCTGCTACAAGATCACCGACTACCTCAACGCCCTGGGACTGGGACATTGGAGCGACACGGCACTGTTTATCGCAGTGGCACTCGCTGCCGTCGAGTTCATGACGGGTGTGGCCATCGCGGTGGGCGCCTTCAGGCGTAGCGCGCTATGGCTTGCCCTGCTCATGCTGGCGGTGATGACGCCGCTCACCCTGTGGCTGGCCGTAACGGGCGCCGTTGCCGACTGCGGCTGCTTTGGCGACGCGTTGCACTTGAGTAACTGGGCGACATTTGGCAAGAATGTGCTGCTCGTGCTGGGCATCATCTACCTGTTGCTGTTTAACCGTAGCGTCAGGAGCCTCTACGGCCCTGCCGTGCAATGGATGGTCATGGCAGTCTCGTTTGCGCTGGTCATGGCGGTGGCCTACTACGGCTACTTTGTCCAGCCGCTCATCGACTACCGTCCCTACCCCGTCGGGACACGACTGGTAGGCGCCACGGCGGTAGAGGGCAACGACAGTGAGGACGATTTCATCTTCATCTACAGCCGTGACGGCGTCGAGCACGAATTCACCATCGACAGCCTGCCCGACGAGGAAGACGGCTGGGAATATGTCACCCGTTATCACGCCCGCCGCCCCCAGGGCAAGGTCATCGTCCAGAATGGCGGCAACAGCATCGCCATCGTTGACGAGGACGGCAGTGACGTCACCCTCGACCTGCTTGCCGACAGCCGCCGCACGGTGCTGCTGCTCTTCCCCAACCTGCCCGACGTCGGCGTGGTCAACTCCTTTGCCCTCAATGAGCTCAACGATGCCGCACTGGTCGCAGACGTCGATGTCATCGGCCTCACCCCGGCCACGGCACAGGAAATCGAGCACTGGAACGACATCTCGATGGCGTCCTATAGCATCTATAACATGGACGACAGCGAGCTCAAGATGATCGCACGCGGCAACCCCGCGGTGGTCTATCTCGAGGACGGCGTCATCAAGTGGAAACGCACCCTCGCCTCGCTGGACGACGTCGAGCAGCCGATGGACCTGGCAGCGATGGGCGACGACTATGATGCCAATGCCATCGTCAACCGCCTGACGAGCTTATATCTGCTCATCATGCTCGGCGTGCTCGTGATGAACCGTTCACACCTGCTCATCAGGTACTTCCTCATCAAGCGCCGCAAGCGCGCCGCTTCACACAGCACCGATAATCAAAGCACCAAATAGATAGAAACCAACTATAACTTAGAATATTATGATTCTCAAGGAAGGACAAATCATCGACAACAAGTGGCATGTGGTTTACCTCATCAAGGAGAACCCCTATGTCGAGAGTTACCGCGTCGAGGACGAGAGCGGCAACCCCTATTTCTTGAAGATTTACTGCCTCAAGAACACGCCCGACAAACTCATCCATGACGGACAGGTGAACGAAATCGCCATCTGTCGCCAACTCAGCCACAAGAACATCGTGAGCTACATCGCCGACGGCGTCTATCAGAGCGAAGAAAACGGGGAGTGCCCCTATCTGGTGGCCACCTACTTCAGCGGGGAGTTGCTCAGCGAGATGATTCAGCGCGAGGGCAAGCTCGACGTCATGACGGCCACCAAGATCTTCTTCGACATGCTCCAGGGCCTCAAGTACCTCCACAACCAGCCCGGCGTGCTGCTGCACAACGACATCAACCCCACTAACGTCATGCTCAGCAGCAAGACCGGCGGCACTGCCGAACTCATCGACTTGGGCCACGTCTCGCCGTGCTTCATGGGCAGCGCGCCGTTTGACACGGCCGACCTCGACCCGCGCTATGCCAGCGGACAGTCCTTCATGGGAAAATATGACGAGCGCAACGACGTGTTTGCAGCCACTGGCGTGTTCTACACCATGCTCACCGGCAAAGCGCCCTGGGGCGTGGAATTCACCCCGGGGATGACCCGCAAGGAAAAGCTCAAACTCGTCCAGAAGGCCCGCAGCGACCAGGGCGAAATCAATATCGACGACATCCAGTGCGATTCCATGCCGCTGGAAGCCCTCCTGAGGTTGGGACTCGCGCTGAGCTATAACGTGCGCTACGAGAGCACCGACGAACTCCTGGGCGACCTGGGCGACCTCGCCGAGGCCAACGGCGACAAAGAACTGGCCCAGAAAATCCGCGCCTGCATCGACCAGCCCGACTCGGACAGCGACGACGAGGAGACGGGTGTATTTACCGACACAAAGGACACCTACAAGGACAACACCAAGACCGCCGAGACCAGCGCCAACGTCGATATCAAGCGCGGCAACGGCAACGGCTTTGCCGACATCGCCGGTATGGAGGAGCTCAAGGACATGCTCCACAAGCGCGTCATCCTCATCCTCAAGGACAAGGAACTCGCCGAGAAGTACAAACTCACGCCGCCCAACGGTATGCTCCTCTACGGCCCTCCCGGATGCGGCAAGAGCTTCTTTGCCGAGAAATTTGCCGAGGAGACCGGCTTCAACTTCATCCTGGTCAAGGCCAGCGACCTGGGCTCCATCTACGTCCACGGTTCACAGGGCAAAATCGCCGACCTGTTCAACAAGGCCGAGCAGAATGCCCCGACGGTGCTGTGTTTCGACGAGTTTGACGCCTTTGTTCCCACCCGCTCGGGCGACAATTCGGGCGGTAACCAGGCTGGCGAGGTCAACGAGTTCCTCTCGCAGCTGAACAACTGCTCCAAGCGCGGCATCTTTGTCATCGCCACGAGCAACCGTCCCGACAAAATCGACCCGGCAGTGCTGCGCACCGGCCGCATCGACAAGCAGGTGTATGTGCCCATGCCCGACGAGACAGCCAGACGCCTCATGTTCGAGCTCTACCTCAAGGACCGTCCCTGTGAGGAAATCGACAGCGAGAAGCTCGCCAAGAAGGCCGACGGCTACGTCGCCAGCGACATCGCCTACGTCGTCAACGAGGCAGCCACCATCGCCGCCTTCAACCGCGAGAACATCACCCAGGACCTGCTCATCAAGACCATCGAGGGCATCAAACCGTCAATCAACAAGGACCTGCTCAAGGAGTACGAGGAAATGCGCGACAAGATGGAAGGCATCTCCCGCAACAACGCCCTGCCCCACGTAGGGTTTAAATAGTTAAGAGATAAGAGATAAAAGATAATAGTTAATAGATAAGAGATAAAAAATCTAGATTATCTAGAATATCTAGAGCATCTAGAAACTAGGGACTAGGGACTAGAAACTAACAACTAAAATAAAATAATATGGATTTACACAAGCTGATGATGGATTTTCTTGCCGAGGAAGGATTCCGCCCCCATGAGGCTCCCTTCGGCATCGCCTTCAAGAGCGAAGGCTTCAATTTCCTCTATCTCAAGGATGAGGACGACGAACAGTATTTCAGGCTCATGATGCCGGCTATCTTCGAGGTCACCGAGGACAACGAGGACACCATCATGCGCGTGATGAACGAGGTGAACAACAGCATCAAGGTAGTGAAACTCTACACGATGGACACCGAGGACGAGGACGGTAAAACCGAGACCCAGGTGTGGGTAGGCTTTGAGATTCTGGCCGACACAACGCCCGAACTGACCGACATCGTGCCGCGTGCACTTGCCCTGCTCAGGGCCGGACGCGCCGCTTTCTTTGCCAAACTCGAGGCCGCAGCCGATAACTAATCAATCACACCGCCTCTCCACTCCTCTCCACTCCACCTCATCCCAATCATCAAGCGGGGACATGCCACACATCGTTGGCACGTCCCCGCTTTGTTTAGGGAAAAACCGATTTCTCGGTGTCAATTCATCATTCCTGATCAATAACCATGCTGATGAGCTTGGTCACGTCGGTGATGTTCACCTCACCCTCGCCGGTTACGTCGGCGCAGATCGGGCAAACAGCCTCATTGCCATCGTTCAGCACGTAGCTGATCAACAGCGTCACGTCGGTGATATTGAGGATGCCGTCGTGGTTCACGTCACCGGGCTGGGTGTGAACACTTGCGGCGGGCAGGGTGACGGTCTCAACGTTACTGGTAGCCGTGTTGTCGCCTACGTAGTTGGCAACGACATAGTACTCATAGGTCTTGCCGGGCGTCAGGTTCTCAACGAGGTACATCGTCTCGGTGATGCCGGTGAATACATAGGACTCGCCAGCCTCGCCCGTAGTCGTGATGGCTACGTCATAGATGTACCAGCGCTGACGGCTGCCACTGCTGGTGATGGTCACGTTCTGGTCGGCCTCGGAGGGAACACCCTCAAGGACAACAGTATACTCGGCGCTCTCGCCAGTGAGTTCAACAACCTGGCTT
>CACYSG010000023.1 GCA_902776955.1 uncultured Bacteroidales bacterium
TAGACGTGGGTGGCGGGGCCGGTGAGATAGACGTGGTTGTCGCTCTCGCGCCAGTCGATGTCGAGGGTGCCGCCGTCCATGATGACGTGGACACGACGCGGCGTGCGGCCGGTGAAGGCTGCCGCTACCGCTGTGGCACAGGCGCCTGTGCCGCAGGCCATCGTGATGCCGCTGCCGCGTTCCCACACACGCATGCGTATGCCGTCGGGGCGCACCTGTGCAAACTCGATGTTACAACGCTCGGGGAAGCGGGGATGGAACTCCAGCATGGCACCGCGGGTGGCAACATCGACGGCATCAATGTCATCGACAAAGATGACATAGTGGGGATTGCCCATCGAGACGAACACACCCTCGGGCAAAGGCTCACCCTCAGGGAGATAGAGCGACCTGTCGTCAAACACGGGGGCGAGCATATCGACCGTGACGGCCTCGACCTGCCCATCGGCCGTGACGGCCAGCTGCAGTGTCTTGATGCCCGATGCCGTCAGCAGGCGCACGGTGGTCTTGTCGGTCAACCCTTGCTCATAGACATACTTGCCGATGCAACGGCTGGCATTACCGCACATGAGCCCCTCGGAGCCGTCGGCGTTGAAGATGCGCATCGTGAAGTCGGCATCAGGCGTCTCGGGACGTCCAATCAGCACCAGGCCGTCGCTGCCGATGCCCATGTGAGGGCGGCTCCAGGCGATGGCTGCCGCCTGGGGATCGGGGACAGGATAGAGGGCGGTGTCCACAAAGATGTAGTCATTCCCCACCCCGTGCATTTTCATGAAATGGATTTTACGGTTCATCTCTATAAAATGTATTGGTGATTAACTGTGCAAAGATAGCCAATCTATCCGACTCCTGCAACATTGCCGGGTCATAGGTAAATCAAAAAACGCAACGATGTCGCTAAAACCCAGTAAGAGGAACCCATACACATGACATTGGAAACATTTCAACAATAATTAACTTGCATGTGTTTCCAACTTACATTAATTTTGCCCCCGCATTCAATTAACGTTTATTCATCTGCCTTAAATCGTAACTTGATAATGGCAAAATACGACTTTGACCGCTGCATTGACCGCCATGGCACACAATGCAAGAAAATAGAAGTTCTTAAACAAGATTATAACCGCGACGACCTGCTGCCGTTGTGGATTGCCGATATGGATTTCGCTGTGTGCCCCGAGATTACCGAGGCGCTGGTGCACCGCTTTGCCGACCACCCCATCTACGGCTACACCTGCCTGTATGACGACTACTGGCAGTCGATCATCGACTGGCAGCGCGAGCGCAACGGCTTTGAGTTCACCCGCGAGGAGGTGACCTTTGTCGCAGGCATCGTGACGGGCTTCGGCCTGGCGGTGAACTTCTTCACCCAACCGGGTGACAAGATCGTCATCCAGCAACCCGTATATTACCCCTTCAAGGACGTCATCGAGGGCAACGGCCGCGTGTGCATCAACAACGAGTTGATTCCCACCGAGGACAATTATGCCCGGATGAACTTCGAGGAACTGGAGCGCATCTTTGAGCAGGAAAAGCCGCGCATGATGGTCGTGTGCAACCCCCACAACCCCATCGGCATCGCTTGGGAACCCGAGGTGCTGCGCAAGGTGGCCCACATGGCCTACAAGCACAACGTGATCATCTTCTCGGACGAGATTTTCGGCGACCTGATGCTCTACGGCCACAAGCACACCCCGATGGCCACCGTCAGCGACGAGGCTGCGGCCATGACCGTGACCTGCGGCGCTCCCAGCAAGACTTTCAACATCGCGGGACTGAAGAGCTCATGGTGCGTCGTTAAGAATCCTGCCCTGCGTGAGCCATTCTTCAAGTGGATTGAGCTGAACGAACTGTGTAACGCCAACTTCACGTCGATTATCGCTGCCGAAGCCGCCTACCGCAACGGCAAGCAGTGGCTGGAGGAGTGCCTGCACTACATCGAGGGCAACACCGACTATGTGGAGCAATACTGCCGCGAACACATCACCGGCATCGTGGCCATTAAGCCGCAAGCCGGATTCCTGGTGTGGCTCGACTGCCGCGGCCTGGGAATCTCCCACGAGGAGGTGGTGGACCTGTTCCGCAACAAGGCTGGCCTGGCAATGAACGAGGGCACGATGTTCGGTGCCGCCGGCGACTGCCACATGCGCTTCAACATGGGCAGCCCCCGCAGCGTCATCGAGCAGGCAATGCACCAGCTTGAAGCCGCCGTGAAGTCGCTTCATTGATTCACCGATTAAAGTTTAAACGACCCTTTCCTGTCATAAGGAATTGACGAACGGAGACGCAAGATTTTGCGTCTCTACGTGTTTTTTAGGTGGTTGATTTCTTGTAGGATTTTCCCAACAGGAAGGGGAAGTAACGCTCGATGAGCAGGGCCAGCGGATAGAGGGCGACCATGACGACAAGGGCGATGATGACCTTGAGAAGGATGCTCTCATCCAGGATTTCGGGGCCCACCAGGCGAGCAGCCACAATCTTGATGATGCCGATGAGGTAATTCTGCAGGGCAAGGTAGGTGATGCCGGTAATGGCGACGTTGCGGGCAACGCGGCTCTCGCCACATCTATCCTGCAACCACCTGCAGACCGCCGTGTAGAAAGGCAAGGCCGCAATGACGGCCTCGGGTGCGAGCACATAGGCCACGTCGCGGTTAATCGTTAGCGGAGCGATAATGAGAAAACCCAAGCCCACTACCGCGAGCGCTATCCACAATAATGACTTGGAAATCGAACCGAAATCAAAACGGTCGACAAGCGGGCGGCAGCAGTTGCCAAAGGCATAGATGGGCATGTACAGGAACGCCTTGTCCAAGTTCCAGCAACGAAACCATGGCACATCGGGCATGATGAGCAGCGAGAGGCTCAACAGCAGGGCCACGACAAGCGGCCAATAACCCGTGAGGCACTTCTTTATCGGGTAATAAAGGACCTGCATGGTGAACAGGGCCGCCAGGAACCAGAAGGGGCCCAGCACGACGTCGGGTGTGCCCTGGACGAACTGCCACAGAGGGGTGAGGGTGTCGATGGCCTGTTCATCGGGGCCAGCCATGCGCCGCCCCACGACGAGCCACAGGGCATAGAATATAATAAAAAAGGTGGTGTAAGGCACCAGAATCTGCCGCGCACGGTGTTTCAAGAAGGCAAGGAAGCTATTTTGCTTGGCGATGTTGAACAGGTAGCCGGCGGCAAAGAAGAAGACAGGCGCGCCCATGTTGAAAAGCGCCGCCTCATGAGCGTTGTCATAGCGCGGCGGGGTGTGATACACGACGACGAGCGTCATCGCGATGAGCTTGATGTAGTCGAGCCAGGCCTGTCGTTTCATTCTCACTTTATTTATATAATAACCACGAATTACGCGAATTATTCCAATTTCATCATGAGAGGAGAATCAGTCTAATTCGCGTAATCCGTAGTTAACAGTCGATCAATCGATGATGTCGAAGCCCGTGTAACGCTGCAGGGCGGCAGGTATGCGGATGCCCTCGGGCGTCTGGTTGTTCTCGAGCAGGGCAGCGACGATGCGCGGCAACGCGAGTGCCGAGCCGTTGAGGGTGTGGCACAGGTGGGTCTTCTTGTCATCGCCACGGTAGCGGCACTTCAGGCGGTTGGCCTGATAGGTCTCGAAGTTGGAGACGCTGCTCACCTCGAGCCAGCGCTGCTGGGCTCCCGACCATACCTCGAAGTCAAAGGTGATGGCACTGGTGAAACTCATGTCACCACCGCACAGCCTCAGGATGTGCCAGGGCAACTCCAGCTCGTCGAGCAGGTGCTGAACGTGGTCCTTCATCTCCTCGAGGGCGGCATAGGAGTTCTCGGGTTTCTCGATGCGTACAATCTCGACCTTGTCAAACTGGTGCAGGCGGTTGAGGCCACGCACGTCCTTGCCGTAGGAGCCTGCCTCGCGGCGGAAGCATGCCGAGTAGGCACAGTTCTTCTTGGGAAGCTCCTCCTGGGGGATGATGACGTCACGGTACAAGTTGGTGACGGGCACCTCGGCCGTGGGAATGAGGTAGAAGTTGTCCACCTGGCAGTGATACATCTGTCCCTCCTTGTCGGGCAGCTGGCCCGTTCCCAGTCCCGACGCCTCGTTGACCACGAGGGGCGGCTCAATCTCGAGATAGCCAGCCTTGCCGGCCTCGTCGAGGAAGAACTGGATCAATGCCCGCTGCAGGCGTGCGCCCTTGCCGACATACACGGGAAAACCTGCGCCGGTGATTTTCACGCCCAGGTCAAAGTCGATCAGGTTATATTTCTTGGCCAGATCCCAATGGGGCAGAGCATCCTCTCCCAGTTCGGGCATCTTGCCACCGGTCTTCTCGACGACATTGTCCTCGGCGGTCTTGCCCTCGGGCACGCCGCTGTAGGGGACGTTAGGCACACTGAGCAGGATGTCGGTAATCTCGTCCTGGGCAGCGGTGAGGTTGTCGTCAATCTCCTTGTTGGTGGTCTTGAGTGCGGCCACTTGAGACTTGACGTTTTCGGCCTCTTCACGGTTACCCTGCTTCATGAGGGCGCCGATTTGAGCGGCCATCTTATTGAGAGCTGCGGCGTTGTCGTCGCGTTGTTTTTGCAGCGCACGGCGCTGCTTGTCCAGTTCCACGATGCGCATGATGGGCTCGCGTCCGTCGAACTGCTTGACGGCGAGGCGGCGAATCACATCCTCGGGGTCCTGGTTGATGAGTTGTAATGTAAGCATTATCGGTTTAATCCATTATTACTTGAGAGGGTGTGTCATCACTCCAAGGCTGGTGCTATAACCATGCTGCAATGATGACACAACCTCATGTCGGGAATGAGCAAATTAATTCTCTCCGAAGCCTTCACCGAAGTCGATCGTCGGTGAGTCACCGCCGTTGGAACGCTTGGTCGAAGACCTAGGCACCTCGACAGGACGATCAGGGTTAACGGCATGCTGACGCTCCTTCATCTGGTTGCGGAAGTCGGGTTTGCGCTTATGGGTCGGCGTCTTCTCCATCATGTCGATGATTTCGTCATCGTCCATCTCCTCGGGAGTGAGCACGAGGTAACGCGAGCTGAGCTGTTTCTTCTTGAGGTCATCGATGGCCTTGCCGCCATAGGTTGTCTTGAGGATCTCGTCATCGGACATCGCCGGTGAAGTGACAACAGCCTCGGGTTCACGCCTGCTGATCGATACCGAAGCCACGGGAGCCTCCTTGTCGAGCGACACATTGAAGCCTGCGGCGAGAACCGTCACCTTGATCTGGTCTTCCAGCGTGGTGTCATAGGCGGTACCCCAGATCACGTCGATATCGGGGTCAACAAAGTTGGCCATGAAATCAGAGATCTCGTTCATCTCCTCCATGATGAGGGGAGCATCACTGTTGGGGTTGAAGTAGAAGTTCATCAGAATCTTCTTAGCGCCATAGACGTCGCGGTTCTTGAGCAGCGGCGACTCGAGGGCGTCCTCGATAGCGCTTGCCACGCGGCGCTCGCCTGTGCCGTAGCCCGAGCTGATGATTGCTGCACCACCATTGCGCAGGGTGGTATTCACATCGTTGAAGTCGAGGTTGATCACACCCTTGACGGTAATCAGGTCACTGATGCTGCGAGCCGCGATGGTGAGCGTGTCATCAGCCTTGCCGAATGCGTTGGTGAAGTCCAAGTCAGGATAAATCTCGGTAAGGCTCTGGTTGTTGATGATGAGCAGGGCATCCACATACTTGCCCATCTCATTGGCACCGGCGATAGCCTTAAGAATCTTCTTGGAACCCTCAAACAGGAAGGGAATCGTCACGATGCCGATGGTGAGCACGCCCTTCTCATGGGCGATGCGTGCCACGACAGGCGCAGCGCCGGTACCGGTGCCACCGCCCATACCAGCGGTGATGAACACCATCTTGGTGTCGTCGTCAAAGAGGGCTGCAATCTCGGCCTCGCTCTCCTCGGCGGCGCGACGCGCGGTCTCGGGGATGTTGCCCGCACCCAAGCCGTGGGTGGTGTTCGGGCCCAGGAGCACGCGGTTGGGCACCGGCGACTCATTGAGCTGCTGCTTGTCGGTATTGAGCACGACAAACGAGACGCCCTCGATGTTCTGCATATACATGTGGTTGATGGCGTTATTGCCACCACCGCCAACGCCCATCACCTTGATGATGGTGCGGGCCTGTTCTTTATCTTGGAAACCGGAGTTCTTGTCCAGTGTTGACATGATGTCCTGATTAGCTGAACCTCTGCCAAATTCGATTCTATCCTCGTCCATATTGTTGTTTTATAATATTTTAGTTAGGGGAATTATTGTTCTTAACACACATCACTGATCATCATCATTGGGTTCATCCTCAGACATCAGATCGTTGAGCTTCTTGGTCACGTTCTTGAACCATCCCGGTCTCTTCTTGGGCTTGGCCTGTTTAGCCGGGTTGGCGGGCTGTTCTACAGGACGGGTGGGTGCTGCAGGAGCGCCTTTCACCTCAAAGCTGGGATCCTCATACCTGTTGAGCTCGATGCAGGACTCGCCCTCGGGAATCATCTCAGATGCCTTGGCAAGGAGCGAGAACACCTCGATATACTCCATGCGGTTGATTTCGGGATTGAGGATGTTGAGCATTGAGGGATTCTGTCCCATGCGCACCTTGACCTTGATGGTCTCGGCCAGCTTCTGCTGCAAGCCGCTCATGTGAGCGCAACCGCCAATGAGGACGATGCTCTGGATCTCCTCGGAGGAGACGTTGGCGTAAGCCAGCTGCTGGTTGATGTTGGCGATGATTTCGCCCATGCGTGCACTGATGTAGTTGGCAGCCTCGGGGGCAGGCACGCCCTCGATGACAACACTGCTCACGTTGTTGGGGTCGAGCGGGTTGTTGATGTTCTTCTTGACGTTCTCGGCAGTCACCTCGCGCACGCCCATGCCGAGCATCACGTCACGGGTGAGGTTGCGGCCACCCAGGGGCAGGGTGTTCAGATAAATGAGGGCCTTGTCCTTGTAGATTGACACCGTGGTGGTCTCGGCACCCATGTCGACGAGCATGCATCCCAGCTCGCGGTCACTCTCGCTGAGGATCTGGTCGGCCACTGCCAGCGGCGTGACGATGTAGTCCTTGGCAGGTATGCCGAAGGTCATCAACCTGTTGAGGTTGAGCATGAGCGCCTGCTTAACAACAATGAGATTCACCTTGATTTTTATGGAAGATCCGAACTGTCCCACGGGGGTGGGGGTTTCCACCTTGTCCACATAGTAGGCACGCGGCACGATGTCCACCGTGTCGTAGTTGCGAATGGGGGTGCTGGTGGCATCCTGGATGATGCGGTCGACGAGTTCCTGGGTGATGGCCTCGGTGGAACCGACGCTACGGTTCACCTCGCTGACGATGCTGTGCAGCGAGCGGCCGCTAATGCCCAGATAAACCTGTTTGATGCGTCCGTCAATCATCCCCTCGAGGTTGTGGAGGATGCGGTTAATACTACTCTTGACGTTCTCGACATTTTTCACGCTACCATAGCGCACGCTGTCGAGGTGCTGCTCCTCCTGCAGGTGCCTCACGCTCAAGTATCCGGCCGAGGTTTTCTCGGCAATTGCTCCGACGATTTTAGAGCTTCCGATTTCAAGTGCTACAATATACTGGTTCTTTTCCATAAAAATGATAGGTATATATTTTTTTGGTTGTTTGTATATAACGTTAGTTTTTCTTCTTGTCCTTATCGGGAGTGTTCCCGTTCTTGTTCTTGTTCTTGTCCTTGTCCTTGTTGTCCTTGTTGTCCTTATCCTTCTGGTCCTTGTCGGCCGCCGGCTTGTCGGCATTGGCTTTGGGGTCAACGCCCAGGTCGGTGGTCTCCATGTCGGGAGGCAGCTCGTCGTCCTCATGCTCGATATCGATGGTCTGCACGATGGCCTTGACACGGCGTGTTGCCACGATCTGATGGTTCCACTTGACCGAGATGGTGTCATAGGTGTTCCATCCCTTGACGGGCATCACCTCGCGATAGAACAGTTTGAGCTTGGCAAACTTGTTCTCGAAGCCGTCGGCGTTACCGATATTGATGACATGTCCGCTGACCTCGGGGACAAGGATGATGTTATTGGTGTCGCGCACACAGTACATCGTCACCAGCGAACGCAGCAAGGAATCACTCTCCACATAGTTGATGAGCGGCAACAGTCGCGTGGGCGGATACTCGCGGGTGAAGTGTCCCTGCACCACGGGCACATCGCTATGATAATAGATCGTAGCATTCATCCGCTTCCCGGACCGGTTGACGTAGTAGGAGCTGCCGCCGTCAAACACCCTGAGCACCGGCACGAGCTGACTCACGCGGATGAGCAGGCGCCCGCCCTGGCACTTGACGATGTCGGCACTCTCAAGATAGGGTGACTGCTTGAGAGCCTCCTCCACATCCGAAGCGTCGATATCGGCCATCAGCTTCCCCTCGAGTTTAATACCCTGGCTCTTGAGGTCGCTGAGGATGCCCTCGGGCGTGACAAAGGAAGTGCTGTCGCCATTGACGACTTCCACGTCCACCCGTGTGCACCGCTCACCCTGTGACTTACCGCGCGCCCAGAGGATTCCCACGGTGAGCGCGATAGCCAAAAGCAGCAGAATAATATTCTGTATCAGCCGTTTCAACGTTTCTGTTTCTTAAATTCCGCACATATTTGAGGCAGCAGATTGGCTATATCACCAGCCCCCGCCGTCAATAGGACGTCAAAATTACTATTTTGTATTGACTTAATCAAATTTTCTTTAGAGTAAATGCATTTTTTAGGATTTGTTACCTTTTCAAGCACCATTTCACTAGTCACTCCCGGTAGGGGCTCCTCGCGGGCAGGATAAATGGGGAGCAGGATGACCTCATCGGCCACCGAGAGGGCACTGGCAAATCCGTCGGCGAAGTCCCGGGTGCGTGAGTAGAGATGGGGCTGGAAAATGACCGTCAGACGGCGACCGGGGAACAGGTTGCGCACCGACGAGATGCTCGCCTTCAATTCGTCGGGATGGTGGGCATAGTCGTCAATCATCACCCGGCCCTTCCCGCCGTCTTCCTTGATCCAGAATTCAAAACGGCGCTTGGTGCCGCGGAACGAGCCCATCGCATCGCGCATGGTTTCCAGAGGCACTTCCAGCAGGCGGCAGGCGGCCATCGCGGCGATGGCGTTGTCGATGTTGATGTCGACGGGCACGCCCAGTTCCACGTTGGGCAGCGTTTCCCACGGGGTCACCAGGTCGAAGGAGATTTCTCCTATTCCCCTGCGGATGTTAGCGGCATGGAAATCGCCATCCTCACGGCCATAGGTGTACATCTTCACACCGTCTACCACGCGCGGTTTCAACGCCAGTCCCGTGTGGACGATGAGCGCTCCACCCGGCTGAATGAGTTCGGTGAATTGGGCAAAAGCTTCCAAGTAGTTCTCGGGGGTGCCATAGATGTCCAGATGGTCGGGGTCGGTAGAGGTCACCACTGCCACGTGAGGCCTCAATCGATGGAACGAGCGGTCATACTCATCGGCCTCGACGACAGCATATTCGCTGTCTTCCGAGGACAAGTAATTCGTCTCATAGTTACATGAGATGCCGCCCAGGAAGGCATTGCAGCCGATGCTGGAGGTGTGCAGGATGTGGGCCGCCATGCCCGACGTTGTCGTCTTGCCGTGTGTGCCGGCAAAGCAGATGGCCTTGACCGTGGACACCACCTCGCCCAGCACCGCCGAGCGCTTCATCACCTTGAATCCCTCCTGTCTGAACCAGGTCAGGCCCTGATGCTTCTCGGGCACCGCCGGGGTATAGACCACGAGCGTGCGCTTGGGGTCACGACAATAGTCGGGAATCATGTCCGGGGCCTCGTCATAGTCGATGTGCACCCCTTCCTGCTCCAACGCACGGGTCAGGTCGCTGGGGGTGCGGTCATAACCGGCCACGCGTTTGCCGATGGTCAGGAAATAGCGCTCAAGCGCCGCCATGCCGATGCCTCCGGCACCCACAAAATATATTGAGTCAAACTCATTCATTTCATTCAATTTCATCGCATTAACTAATTTTGGTTACGGTCAATAATCTTCTCCACTTCATCCACGATGTGCTCGGCAGCATCCCTCAGGGCCATCGCCTTGACATTGCGGCTCAGCATTTCTATCCTGGCGCTGTCGGTAGCCAGTTCCAGCATGGTCGTTACCAGCGAGGAGGCGGCATCGGCATCAGGCACCAGCAGCGCGGCATCCTTGTCGGACAGGGCCCGGGCGTTCTTGGTCTGATGGTCCTCGGCGACATTGGGCGAGGGCACCAGGATGGCCGCTTTGCCCAGCAGCTGCAGCTCGGAGATCGAGCTGGCTCCGGCACGCGAGACAACCAGGTCGGCAGCCCTGTAGGCCATATCCATATTGCTGATGAACGGCATCTGGTGCACATTCTTCACGCCCGAGGCGTCAAGGGCTTCACGGCACTGCTCATTATAGATCTTACCCGTCTGCCAGATGACTTGCACATCCCCCACCTCGCCGATGCGGGCCAGGCCGTCGATAATGGCGTTGTTGATGGTGCGGGCACCCAGGCTGCCACCGATGATGAGGATGGTGGTCTTGAGCGGGTCCATGCCCATGGCCTGACGGGCCTGCTCGCTGGTGGCGCCGCAGTCCAGCAGGCTGCGTCTCACCGGATTACCCGTGAGAACAATCTTCTCGGCAGGGAAGAAGCGCTCCATGCCCTCATAGGCCACACAGATGCAGTCGGCACGCGCGGCAAGCAGCTTGTTGGTCACGCCGGCATAGGAGTTCTGCTCTTGCAGCAAGGTGGGGATACCCTGTTTCTGGGCTGCCTTGAGCATCGGTCCGCTGGCATAGCCGCCCACGCCGATGGCGATGTCGGGTTTGAAGTCGTTAAGAATCTTACGCGCCAAGCCCATGCTCTTGAACAGGCGTGCCAGGACCTTGAAGTTGCGCAACAGGTGTTTGCGGTCAAAGCCACTTACCGGCAGACCGATGATGTTGTAGCCCGCAGCGGGCACACGCTCCATTTCCATGCGCCCCTCGGCGCCCACAAACAGTATTTTCGCGTCGGGATGACGGCGCTGAATCTCATTGGCGATAGACAGGGCCGGGAAGATGTGGCCGCCCGTGCCGCCACCGCTAACCAGCACATTGAGTTGTTTTTTATTTCCAGACATTTCTAACAGGTATTTCAGTTGGGTTAGCGGCATCCAAGCCCTCGATGATGGCAGATTCCTCACCCTTGTTTTTCTTATTTCCGTAGTTGGCGATGGTGCGGCTCACACTCAGCATCACACCGAAGGCCAAACTGATTACTCCGATCGACGAACCACCCTTGGAGATGAGCGGCAGCGGCTGTCCCGAAACGGGGAACACACCCACGTTGATGGCCATGTGGAACAGGGCCTGGAACGTGATGAACGAGGCCATACCGATGACCAGCAGCGATGGCAGCACACGCTTGCTGCGCCGCACAATCATCGCCGCTCGTCCCAGCAGGGACAGGTAGAGCAGCATGACAAACAAGCCGCCTATCAGGCCCATCTCCTCGATGATAATCGAGAAAATGTAGTCGCTGAAGGCCAGCGGCAGGCGGCTGCACTCGCGAGACTGGCCAATGCCTTTGCCCAGGGGGCCTCCATGGGCCTGCGCCATGCGGGAGAACATCTCCTGCTGGTTCTTGGCCGTGATGGGACGGTAAACCAGCGAGTCGCTGTTCCACCACTCCTTGAAACGCCTCTTCCAGGTGCCCGTACGTGCCACTTCCTTAGGCCCTTCTTTTACCGTCACGGCAGCACCGTCTCCTGCAGGCATCTCGACCTGCATCTCGCGCTGTGTGTCCTTGAAGGCTTCGTCACGCTGGTCATTGTGGCTCTTGATGATGACAAAGAAGCCGAACATGATGCCGAAGAATGCCATCAGGATGCCGATTTTCTTGAAACTGGCGCCACCAATGAGCAGCATCGAGCCGCTGATGGCAATCAGCAGCAAGGTGTTGGTCAGTCCGCTCCTGATCATCAAGCCGCCATAGACAAGCACGGCAAGCGCCGCAAAAACCAGTCCCTTGTTGGAGATGTCCCTGCTCTTCTGGCTCTTGGCAAAGATGTAGGACAGCAGGGTGACTATGGACAGTTTGGCGAACTCTGCCGGCTGAATGGTGAGTACTCCCGGGATCACGGTCATCGCGCGCCTCGCTCCGTTGATGATAGCACCGAACTTCATCACATAGATAAGGCTGAACACCGTGGCCAGGGCTAGGACAGGTACCATCAGGTACAGGAAAGTGATGTTGTTGTAGTCCACCCGCAACAACAGGAAGATGAGCAGCGCTCCACCGCCCAGGTACACGCACTGCATGATGAGCGGCATGTACAGGCCGGCCTTGGCGACCTCGCGGCTCGAGGCGCTGTAGCTCTCGATGATGGAGATGATGACCAGCATGATGTAAACACCCCAAATCCAGGGGTCACCATACTTCTGGGATATCTCCTTATACTTGTTTGTCTTAACGTTCTCGGTCATAAGTTGGGAATCGTTGGGTAAATTGCGTTATTGTACAATAACTGTCTCTTTTTATGGGGATTAATGACCTTTCATGCGCTTCACGCACTCCTTGAACTGGTTACCGCGGTCGGCCATGCCATTGAACAGGTCAAAGCTGGCACAGCACGGCGACAAGAGCACGGTGTGGCCCTCGCTGGCGAGTTGACGGCACTTGTCCATACACTCGGGCATGCTGCCGGCATCGGTCACGACGGGCACCTTGCCGTCGAAGAAGTCATGCAACTTGGCATTATCCACACCCAGGCACACGATGGCGGTCACCTTCTGCTTGACGAGCGGCTCAATCTGGCTGTAGTCGTTGCCCTTGTCGATGCCTCCCAGGATGAGCACACACGGCTCGTTGACGCTCTCGAGGGCATACCAGCAGGCGTCCACGTTGGTGGCCTTGCTGTCGTTGATGTAGCGCACGCCGTCGACGGTATCGACATACTCCAGGCGGTGGGGCACGGCCTCAAAGTCGGCCAGGGCCTCGCGGATGACGTCCTTGCGGATATCAAACACCTGGGCCGACAAACCGGCGGCCATGGTGTTATAGACGTTGTGCAGCCCCTTGAGCGACAACTGGTCGCGCGGAATGTCCCAATGGTCGCCCGCAATGTTGAAATTGAGCACGCCGTCGTGCAACCAAGCGGCATGGCTGTCGTCGTCATCGGCCGTGAAACTCAGCAGGCGTGACTCCAGGTTGTGCTGGCGCAGCTGCTCAGCGATGATGGGGTCGTTGTGCCAGAAGATGAAGGAATCCTCCTCGGTCTGGTTGCGGGTGATGCGGAACTTGGCGGCGGCATAGTTCTCCATCTTGTAGTCATAGCGGTCCAGGTGGTCGGGCGTGATGTTGAGCAGCACGGCCACATTGGCCTTGAAGTCGTACATGTTATCGAGCTGGAAACTGCTCAACTCGATGACATACACGTCGTGATGCTCGGTGGCCACCTGCAGGGCAAGGCTGCGCCCCACGTTACCGGCCAGGCCGACGTTCAGTCCCGCCTTCTTGAAGATATGGTAGGTGAGCTTGGTGGTGGTCGTCTTGCCGTTGCTACCGGTGATGCACACCATCTTGGCCGTCGTGTAGCGTCCTGCGAACTCAATCTCGCTCACGATGGGGATGCCGCGTTCGATGGCTTGGGCCACCATGGGCGCCGTGTCGGGGATACCGGGGCTCTTGACAATCTCGTCGGCATTGAGGATTTTCTCGGGCGTGTGTCCGCCTTCCTCCCATGCCACGTCATACTTGTCCAGCAGGTCCTTGTAGGTCTGCCCGATGGGACCGGCATCACTCAGCCACACGTCCATGCCCTTGACGCGCGCGAGCACGGCAGCTCCCGCACCGCTCTCGCCTCCACCCAATACTACTAGTCGTTTAGCCATATTTCAGTGTATTTTGTTGTTTTCAGTCAGTTTAACGAATCTTGAGCGTCACAAATGTCAACGCTGCCAGCAGGATGCTCACCAGGAAGAAACGCATCACAATCTTGGCCTCGGGGATGCGGTGATCAGGCGTCTTGATCTTGTAATCCCACGTGAGTTTAGCGGGGTCGGCCGTGAAATGATGGTGCAAGGGGGTCATCTTGAACAGTCGCATGTTCTTGCCCTTGTGGCGCTTGACATACCACACCTGCATGATGACCGAGAGTTCCTCGATGAGGAAGATGCCGCACAGCACAGGAATGAGCCACTCCTTGCGGATGAGCACCGCAAACACGGCGATGATGCCGCCCAGGCACAGGCTACCCGTGTCTCCCATGAAGACCTGGGCCGGGTAGGAATTGTACCACAGGAAGCCGATGGTCGCGCCGATGAATGCCGCGGCATACACTACCAGTTCACTGCTATCCGGGATGTACATGATATTCAGGTAGGATGAATAGATGACGTTACCACCCAGATAGCACATGATGGCCAGTGCGACTCCGATGATTGCCGAGGTACCCGTCGCCAGTCCGTCAACACCGTCGGTCAGGTTGGCTCCGTTGCTCACTGCCGTGATGACAAAGATGGTCACCAGGATGAAAAGGATCCATCCGCCCGTCTGCTTGTACTTGCCCATCCACTTGGTGAAGTAGGCGTAGTCAAAGTTGTGGTTCTTGACAAACGGCAGGGTGGTCTTGGTCGCCTTCACGGCCTGAGACTTGTGAATCTCGACCAGCTCGGGGGTCTCGTTGCGGTTGGTGACATGCACGTTCTCGTTCATCACGATGGCGGGGCTCAGATACATCGTCAAGCCCACGATGATGCCCAGACCCACCTGGCCCACAATCTTGAACTTGCCCTTGAGGCCTTCCTTGTTGTGGTGGAACACCTTGATGTAGTCGTCGGCAAATCCCAGCGCGCCGCACCACAGGGTGGACACGATCATGAGCAGCATGTAGACGTTGTTGAGTTTTCCCAGCAGCAGGCAGGGCACCAGAATCGAGATGATAATGATGATACCGCCCATGGTGGGGGTACCCTGCTTGGCGGAATTGCCGCCCAACTTCTCCTCACGCTCCTTGTCACACATCTGACGGCTCTTGAGCTTGAAGATGATGCGACGACCGATGACGATGCCGATGAACAGCGACAGGATGAAGGCAAAACCCGACCTGAAGGTGATGTACTCAAACAGACGTGCTCCGCTCACGTCATACTGTTGCAGGTAATGGAAAAGATGATATAACATATCCTTGTCTTGTGTTGGTTAATAATCTCAGTTGCTCTCGCCGGCAAATACTTCCAGCACTTGCTCGCGATCGTCGAAGTGATGTTTCACACCGTTGATTTCCTGATAGTCCTCATGGCCCTTGCCGGCGATGAGCACCACGTCGCCCGCCTGAGCCAGCTGGCACGCCGTGCGGATGGCCTGACGGCGGTCGGTGATGGTCAACGTTGTGGGGCGCGACTCGTCGGGAAGGCCGACCTCCATCTGCCGCAGAATCTCATCGGGATCCTCGGTGCGCGGATTGTCGCTGGTGAGGATGACGCGGTCGCTGCGCACGGCGGCCTCACGGGCCATGATGGGGCGCTTGCCAGCATCACGGTCACCGCCACAGCCACACACAGTGATGACGTGGCCAGTAGTGCCCACCACATCGCGGATGGTGTCAAGCACGTTGACCAGGGCGTCGGGCGTGTGGGCATAGTCCACGATGGCGGTGTAGCCGCGCTGCGAATGCAAAGTCTGGAAACGGCCGGCCACGGGCACCAGCATGCTCATCTTGACGAGCACCTCCTGGGGGTCGAAGCCCAGCAGCAACGAGGCCGCATAGACTGACAGCAGGTTATAAGCATTGAAGCGTCCCGCAAACTGGACCTCCAGCTGATGGCCGTTGAGTTCGAGGGTGGTACCGTCAAGGCGCGGCTCGACGATGCGTCCCTTGTAGTCGGCCAGGCTGCGCAGCGAGTAGCGGTACTTGTCGGCACGGGTATTCTGGAGCATCACCTCGCCCACCTTGTCATCGGCATTGACCAGCGCAAAGGCGCCGGCAGGCAATGCGTCAAAGAACATCTTCTTGGCAGCGATGTAGTTGTCCACCGTCTTGTGGAAGTCGAGGTGGTCGCGGGTGAGGTTGGTGAAAATGCCGCCGGCAAAGGTGATGCCCTCGATGCGTCCCTGGACACAGGCGTGGGAACTCACCTCCATGAAGGCGTACTCACAACCCGCCTGGACCATCTCGTACAACAGACGGTTGAGCGTCAGGTGGTCGGGGGTGGTCTGCTTGGCGGCCTGCTCGGTGGTGTCGATGATATTCTTGACCGTGGACAACAGGCCGGCCTTATAGCCCATCAAGCGCGCCATCTCATAGAGCAGCGTGGCGGTTGTGGTCTTGCCGTTAGTGCCGGTGACGCCTACCAGGCGCAAGCACTGCGACGGATGGTCAAACCACTCGTCGGCAAGATGGGACAGCGCCTTGACACTGTCCTCAACGAGTATATAAGTGACGTCATCGCTCAACGTCTCGGGCATCACCTCGCACACGATGGCGCGGGCTCCGGCAGCGACCACATCGCCGATAAAGCGGTGGGAGTCGACGGCAACGCCCTTGACGGCGACAAACAGCACGCCCTCGCGGGCCTGGCGGGAGTCATTGATGACATCTGTGATCTCGACATGAGTGTCCCCTACCACCTGCAGTGGCTTGACGGACGAGAGTAATTGTGATAATATTTTCATGATGATATGACGATTTTAGGAATTCTTCAATCTTAAATCAATGCGCTGCCCCCTGGAATAGCCCGAACCGGCAGCAAGGCTCTGGCTGACCACCATGCCCGATCCCGTGAAATAGACCTTGAGACCCGAATCCTCCAGGATCCTGATGGCTTCGCGGATGTCAAGGCCGATGACATTGGGCACTCCCGTCTCGACATTTCCCGGAGCGGCATAGCGGTGTGACGTCTTCACACCCAGCCCACGCTGGATGTTCTTGAGTTTGCTGTCACCGCACGAGGCGAACAGCGTGGGATAGAACTGCACATCCTTGGCGCTGCTCTTCTTGTTCTGGGTGACGTAGTTCGCGGCGCCGCCCAGCATGCCACGGGCATACATCTTGCGGGCCACGTTCTTGAGGACCATGCCACTGCAGGCACCCGCACTGCGGTCGGCACCCGACATGAGCACGATGCACGAGTATTTGGGGTTCTCGTAGGGGAAGAAGCCGCAGAAGGCGTAACGCTTCTTACCGGTGTACTTTCCGCCCTCGACGTCAAACGCCGTACCCGTCTTGCCGGCAATCCTCACCATCGAATCCTGCACCCAGTGGCGCGCCGTGCCGTGTGAACCCCACACGACATCGTAGAGCATGGTGCGCAGCTTGCGGGCATTCTCGGGCGTGCACACCTGCTGGCGGATATAGCTCACGGGAATGATCGAGTCGGGTTCATTCTCGCGGGACAGCTTCTTGAACAGGCGGGGACGCACATACTTGCCGTCGTTGGCGATGGCGTTATACATCGCCAGGGTGCACAACGGCGGGATGCGGGCGCCATAGCCATAGGCCTGACGGGAGAGCACTACCCTACCGCCGTCCTTGATGTCGGCGGGATGATACCAGGGCGTTTCCTCACCGGCGATACCCAAGTGGAGGGGGTCAAAGAAGCCCATCTCCCTCAAGCGCTCCTGGAATGCCGGTGGATTGGAACCGTACTTCTTGGTGATGATCTTGGCCATACCGATGTTGGAGGAGGTCTCAATGATCTGTCGGGCCGAGCGCGAGGCCGCGCCGTGGGAGTCGGTAATGGGTTTGCCTCCGGCATAGGCCCATGAGGAGCCCGTTACCCATTGCTCATCGATGTCGGTGACGATACCGTCCTCGAGGGCCACCATCATCGAGATGGTCTTGACCACCGAGCCGGGCTCATATCCCAGCACCGCATGGTTGATGCTCTCGACATACTCGTCGGGATTACTTTTACTACGCTCCAGGTTGCTGACAGCCTTGATGTCGCCCGTGGCCACCTCCATGAGGACGCAGGTCGCCCAGTCGGAACCCGTCTCGACGCACATATCGTACAACTCGTTCTCGACAATGTCCTGGAGCTGCACGTTGATGGTGGTGGTCACGTCATAGCCCTTGACGGCGGGGACGCTCTCGGCGGGGACGATGGCATTGGTCAACTGGATGTTGCGGGCAATGCCGGGAATGCCATACAATAGCGAGTCGAGCGCGCCTTCCAGACCAGAGCGGCCGTGCACGCCGGTACTGTCGAGGCTGCCGATACTGCGGGCAGCCATCGTGCCGTAGGGCTTGGTGCGACGAACGAACAGCTCGTAGTAGAAGCCGGTCTCGTTGGTGGGTTTGCGCAGGTATGGGAAGGTGCGCAAGCGGGCATATTCCCTGTGAGTGATCATGTAGGGGAAGAGCCTGTAAGCATGATTCATGCGCGTTTTCTTCTTCGGGTTGGAAGGATCGGGCTTGGCCGCATCGAGGATGTTCTTGCGGTCGTTCATGATACGCTCATGCCACTGGGCGGCAGTCATGGTGGTGTCAAACCTGGCCAGACTGTCACACAGCGGGCGGATGTACTTCTTGAGCGTGTCCTCGACGATGCCTTCCGAGAACCAGTCGATGCGCACCACGTAGAATTGCAGATTGGCGGCCAGCACCGTGCCGTTGTCGGCGAGCAGTTTGCCGCGTTCGGGCGGGATGGGCGTGGGCACGTCCAGCACCTCGCTCGCCTTCTTGTTCCAGGCATCGGCCTGGACAACAGTGGTCTTGACCATGCTCCATGTGATGACCGCCGAGAAAAGCAGCATGATGCCCACGACGAGCGCATAGCGCCACAGGATGTGTCCTTTGTTGTTCTGTTTAGTTGCCATTGCTGTTGTTGTTTATGGGGTTATTTGGACTTGAGCTCATAGGGCGGGTCGAGCGGCGCCGTCAGGCCCAGGTTGCGGGACCTCATGCGCTTGACCATCTCACTCTCGCGAATCATCGAGTTGTAATCGGCACTGGCCTTGACCAGGTCGGTCTGGGCATTCGCTAGGTCGGTCTTTAACGCGATCAACTCCTGGATGCTGCTCTGGCAGGCGAACTTGTTGCCGATATAGGCCAGCGCCATGGCCATCACAAAGACGACATACACCCAGTTGCGCTTGAAGAACTCAAGCGAGAAGATGCGTCCTTGCAGGAAACCCTTACCGGTTATCCTGCCGACCGTTGCTGTGGATTTATTTTTGTTATCGCTCATTGCTGTTACTGTATTGCATTGTTATTGTTGAAGTTAGGTTGATATATCGTCGGCGCTCAGGCATTGGGATCGACCTGGGCGACCAACTCGGCGACACGCAACTTGGCGCTGCGGGAGCGGGGGTTGCGCGCGATTTCCTCGTCGCTGGGCACGATGACCTTGGTCACGACCCGCCACGGCGTGTTCGTGCGGCCATAGAAGTCCTTCTCGAGGCGCCCCTCGACGTTACCCGTGCGCATGAAGTTCTTGACCAGCCGGTCCTCCAGCGAGTGGTAGGTGATGACGGCCAGGCGTCCACCGGGGTTGAGCACACTCAGCGACTGGGATAACAGCTTGCGCAGGGCGTCAAGTTCGCCGTTCACCTCGATGCGTAACGCCTGGAACACCATCGAGAGTTCTTTCTTCTCCTGCGAGGGCTTGAGCAGCGGACGCACGACGTCAACAAGTTCACCCGTCGTGGTCAAGGGGCGCGCCTTGGCAATCGCCGCCGCCAGGCGACGCGACTGCCGCAGTTCGCCATAGAGGTAGAGCACGTCGGCGAGCCGTTGCTCGTCGTAGGTATTGACCAGGTCGCGGGCGCTGAAGGCGGCAGAACGGTTCATGCGCATGTCCAGTGGGGCGTCGGCCCTGAAGGTGAAGCCACGCTCCACCTCGTCGAAGTGATGGAACGACACTCCCAAGTCGGCCAGAATGCCGTCAACGCCGTCGATACCGTAGTATCGCAGGAAATTCTGCAGGTAGGCGAAATTCGCATGTGCAAACGTAAACCTATCGTCCATCAGGCGGTTGCGCCATGCGTCCATATCCTGGTCCATTCCCACAAGGCGGCCATCTGGTCCCAGTAGGGACAAGATGGCACGGCTGTGACCGCCGCCACCGAAGGTGACGTCAACGTATGTGCCGTCGGGCTTGACCGCAAGCCCGTCCATGCTCTCTTGGAGCAACGCAGGTATGTGATACACAGTCTGTTCCATTACTGTTTTTATTGCTATCGAAGTGTGTACTGGCATCCCACTTTTTGGGGACTTCAAAGGTACTGCTTTTTTTTGGATAATTTGCAAACTCAAACCGAAGAATTTGCAAATTTGCAAATAAAAATTGTTAACAGGCCCTGTTAATAACTTTAATACCTCTATCACACAGCGACTTAGACTCTACTTTGCAATTGTAAAATCAAGACATTTTCAAGCAAATCGTCGGTTTAGGGCCGGAACAAACGTCAGCAACGCAGATTTAACATATTTTATGTATTACACACACTTTTTTAGTAGGATTTTATCTACTTTTGCCATGCTAATCGGGGCTAACCCGTGATGGCTCACAGTTAACGCATGGAGCATTATTGAGATCAAATTATGGGCAAGGACACTTTTAAAAAACTCGGATTATCGATGGATATCGTCGAGCGGACCGATACGCCGTTTTACTACTACGACATGAGCGTGCTGGCCACGACATTGCAGGAAATCAAGCGGCAAATCGCAGGCTTCCCCTATGTCGTACACTATGCGCTCAAGGCCAACTGCAACCCTCGGATACTCAACGAGATAGCCCGTCAAGGGATTGGGGCCGACCTGGTAAGCGGCGGCGAAGCGAAAGCGGCCATTGAGGCCGGTTTCAAGCCTGAAAAGATGAACTTCTCGGGCGTGGGAAAGACCGACCGCGAAATCACCTTTGCCCTCGACAAAGGGGTGGGATGCTTCAACGTGGAATCGGCTCCCGAACTGGAGGTCATCAACCAGCTGGCCGTCACGATGGGGAAGAAAGCCCCCATAGCCATCAGAGTCAATCCCGACATCGACGCCCACACCCACAAGTACATCACCACCGGAACCGCCGATGACAAATTCGGCATCAATCTCGAAGCCATCGAGCAGGTCATCAAGCAAGCCATGTCGCTTCCCGGCATCCACCTCAGGGGGCTGCATTTCCACATCGGGTCACAAATCACTTTGATGAAACCCTATGCCATGTTGTGCGACACCATCAACGGCCTGCTTGACGACTACGGCCGACAGGGCATCCACTTCGAACTAATCAACGTGGGCGGAGGACTGGGCATTGATTATGCTGATCCTGACGGACATCCCCTACCCGACTTCGAGTCCTACTTCAACACCTTCAAGTCCAGGCTCCGGCTCGAGGCGGGACAGCAACTCCACTTTGAATTGGGGCGCGCCATCGTCGCCGGATGCGGTTCATTGATTGCCCGGGTGGTATATGTCAAGGAAAACCGCAACAAGAAATTCGTCATCCTGGATGCCGGCATGAACGACCTGATCAGGCCCGCCCTTTACGGAGCCTATCATGAGATTCAGAACCTGACCGCCGACGAAGATGTGGCACACGAACTTTACGACGTTGTCGGGCCGGTGTGCGAGTCCAGCGACGTGTTCGCCCGTGACCGCCGGCTGCCCGTCACACGGCGCGGCGACCTGATAGCCATCCGCTCGGCAGGAGCCTACGGTGAGTCGATGGCATCGACCTACAACATGCGCACGCTGCCCCAGAGCATTTTCTCGACACATCATTCCATCTGACCCCCGCCCTGACACACAGTGCCACGAGTGCGTCTTTCTCCCTGCTGCTTACAATTAAAAAGTAGCGGTTATCGCACTGTAACACAATGGATTAACGAAAACACACCAAAAAAATCGAAAAAAATATTACTGAAACCTATAGCAAAATAAAAAAATATGGTTACATTTGCATTTGCTAAGTAAAATTTGATCTCATGGAAAAAATTGACACTCTTGACAAGAAAATTCTGGAAATTGTAATGAACAACGCGCGCATCCCTAGCAAAGATGTCGCTCAGGTTTGCGGTGTGTCGCGTGCTGCTGTGCACCAGCGCATCCAGCGCCTCATCGACGACGGGGTCATTATCGGTTCGGGCTACAATGTCAATCCCAAGCTGCTGGGATACTCGACTTGCACCTTCATCGGACTCACGCTCGAGAGAGGCTCGATGTACCGCACCGTTGTCCCCGAGTTGCTCAAGATCAAGGAAGTCGTCGAGTGCCATTTCACTACCGGCCACTACACCATGATGATTAAAGTGTATGCCCGCGACAACGAGCACCTGATGTCGCTGGTCAACGACCGCATCCAGCACATCGAGGGCGTCGCAGCCACCGAGACACTCATCTCGCTTGAGCAGAGCATCAACCGCACGCTGCCCATCTACTACGACGAGTGACGCCTCTCCACGATTCCACACACACGCATCCCTCCCTCTCCCACACCGCACACCTCGGCGTGGGCGTTGCGTCATGTGACAAGCGAGAATAATGCGCTTTGTTATCAATGAATCAGATTTTTGCATTATCTTTGCGAGACGATAAAGTGAACAATAACCCTAGCTGAAAAACTGCTACATCAACAACACTACAACAATACAATAATGGACAACAACAGATATTGTGTGATCATGTGCGGAGGCGTCGGCAGCCGCTTCTGGCCGTTCTCCAAGGCCGCCATGCCGAAACAATTCATAGACTTCTTCGGCACGGGCCGCAGCCTGCTGCAGACAGCCTTTGACCGCATGGACGGCATTGTCCCCACCGAGAACATCCTGCTCATCACCAACGAGAGCTATGGCCCCCTGATCAAGGAACAACTGCCCGAGATCAAGGACAGCCAGATCCTGCTTGAGCCGGCACGCCGCAACACCGCGCCGTGCATCGCCTGGGCCGCCCATCATATCAAGGCCATCAACCCCAACGCTCGGATGATGGTTGCCCCCAGCGACCACCTGATTATCAACGTGGAGAAATTCAGGCAGAGCGTGCTCGACGCGTTTGAATTCATCGAGAATCGCGATGCGCTCGTCACCATGGGCATCAAGCCCAGCCGTCCCGAGACCGGATATGGCTACATTCAGGTGGGCGAGCCCGTCGAGGGCAATTTCTCGACCGTGAAGACCTTCACCGAGAAGCCCAACGAGGACTTGGCCCGCGTCTTCCTGCAGACGGGCGAATTCTTCTGGAACTCAGGCATGTTCTTCTGGAGCGCCGACAGCATTCTCAAGGCCCTGAGCGACTGCGCCCCCGAGGTGTGTGCCGTCTTTGACAAGGGCAAGGAGCACTTCGGCACGCCCCAGGAGAAGGAATACATCAATTCCCACTTCGAGGCCTGTCCCAGCATCAGCATTGACTTCGCCGTGATGGAAAAGGCCCCCAACGTCTATGTCGAGACGGTGGACTTCGGGTGGAACGACCTGGGCACATGGCGGTCGCTCTACGACCACTCGCCAAAGAACAAGGACGGCAACGTCACCCAAAACTGCAAAGCCTTGATGTTCAACAGCCGCAACAACATCGTCGCTGTCAAGGGCGACAAACTCGTGGTGGCTTCGGGACTGGAGGGATACATCGTTGCCGACGTGGACGACGCACTGCTCATCGTCCCCCTCGAGGAGGAACAGAAGATCAAGCACTACGTGAACGACGTGAAAGCTAAGTTCGGGGACAAGTACCTCTAACATCACGTCTACAGGACACAACAGGATACAAAAAAGCCACGGGGCTCTCGCTTGTTGCGGGGGTCCCGTGGTTTTTTATGTCTATACTAGGAGTTCACATGCCCGTCAAGTCCTCAGGGCTGCGGCGCGGGTTGCGATGTGGTCGGGCGCGCCAGCAGTTCAAACGTGTCCACGTAAATCTCGGTGGTGTAGCGCTTCACCTGATTGCGGTCTTCCCAGGCACGGGTGCGCAGGCGGCCTTCAAGATAAATCTGAGTGCCCTTGCGGATGTAGCGCTCGGCGATCTCAGCGTTCTTGCCCCACATCACGATGTTGTGCCACTCGGTGCGTTCGGGCACCTGCACGCCGTTGGCATTGGTGTAAGCATGGTCGGTTGTTGCAAGCGTAAACGATGCTACGGGCTGATTCTGTGCTACATAGCGCACATCCGGGTCCTTGCCCACTCGACCCAGCAAGATGACTTTATTGACTGACATAACTAATAAATGGTTTGTATATGGTTGTTTATATGTTGTTTTTTCGATGTGAATCATTTTCAACACCCCGTAGCCTTGAGGGATAGGCCCACTCGCTCATGAAGGCCGAACAACAGGTTCATCATGTGAACCGCCGTGCCCGAACTGCCCTTGAGCAGCAAGTCCATCACGGCGTGGACGGTGAGCTGGCCGGTGCGGTCATTTTTGTCGAGGCGGATGAGGCACTTGTTGGTGTTTCTGACATCGGCGGGGACAATGGGTCGGTCAACGATGAAGACGAAGTTATGGTCGTCATAATACTGCTCGTAGAGCTGGCGCACCTTGTCCTCATCGACGCTACTGTTGAAACATGCGGCGACGGACAGTATCCGGCTCTCGGCCATCCGTGAGACTGTCATTTTCACGGGTTGGTTGAAACCCGTCTGGCACTGGGCCAGCGCCCCGACCACCTCCTGTTGCTGGTTGCGTATCCAGGCGTCAGCAGGGATGCCGTCCATGACCGTTCGGTCGTCGGCAAAGGCGTTCTCGTCAATCGCCAAATAGAGTTCCAACGGGCTGTTGAGCAACAGGTTGCGCGCCATCGGCATCAATGCCAGCAACGCCGCCGAGGCAAGACTACCGGGCACAGTCACCAGGTGTGTGTCATGCACCAGCACGCGACGCTGCATCTCGCTCAGGCCATATACCCACGGACCCTCGGCACTGTGATTCAAGTTGTGGAGGCCACTCAGGTCAATGACCCGCACATCATCAGGGACAGTCGTCGAACCGAGCCAGGAGGACACCTTGTCACGGCTTCCACACAGGAAAACCACGTCAACATCGTCGACATCGCGTGGAGCCGAGACCACGAGGTCACACTCCCCGACGACGCCTCGGACAACCCGGTCAACCCGTTCACCCGCTCGTGCCGCGTCCTGCACCCATTTCAAATCCACATCAGGATGATTGATGAGCACGCGCAGCAATTCATCAGCACGCGGGTTACCGCAGCCGATTATCCCTACTCTGATCATTCAGCGAGAGGATCTTGCACTGAGGTAATCGTGTGAGGCGAATTCTTCGGCATGAATTGCTCAAAGACGGCCTGAGCCTGCTCGTGGGTCACACCCTCGGCCAAGATGGCCACCACGGTATCGGCACCTGCGATGGTTCCCAGCACCTCGGGGGGACGGCTCATGTCGATGTCATAGGCCAGACCCGGAGCATAACCGTTGCGCGTCTTGATGACAGCCAGATTTCCCGAGAAGGTCACCGACACCAGTCCCACCTGCTTGGCGGCGTGGGCATCGGTCTGACGCATACTCAGCAGTCTGTCCTGCAACTGGTTGCTGTCAGGGATGATGTACATGTAAGTGTTGCGATCGGTTGCCACCTTAGAAATCTTCAGAGCCTTAAGGTCGCGCGACAAGGTTGCTTGAGTCACATTGATGTTGTGCTCACGCAACATATCGGCCAATTCACTCTGGCTGCCGATGCAGTTCGTCTTGATCAAGTCAGTGATCAATTGTAAGCGGTCACGTTTTCTTTTCACGAGTACTTTCTTTTTTCTAGGTTTCTTTGTTAACGTTGTATCCATTTTACATATACACTTAAAAGTTGGTTATTTGGGTTCAGTGTCAACCCCGTTTAGACAAGCCAAAGGGTTGTTTCACTTTTCATCTTTGTGGTGCAAAGATAATGACATTTCCGCTAATATGACAACATATTTATAGATTTTTTTTACCAAATTTTTCCATCCCAATGAATTTTAATGAATTATTCATTATATTCGGTAAGAGGAATGCACGAGAGTTTTGCCTATGCGCTACACATTATTAATATATATAGAAGAATACCGCAGCGCTTCACACGTTACGGTATACAGGAGTTAGGGTGTCCGGTAAACATAGTTCAAGATGAATCAGGCAGGGACATTTGTTTATGCGGGCGAAACACCCGGAGGGTGTCATCTGAGTAGCCGGGGGTACCTGCTAATGAAACGAGCGAAGCGAGTGAAGTGGCAGGCACATCTGTTTATGCGGGCGAAACACCCGGAGGGTGTCATCTGAGTAGCCGGGGGTACCTGCTAATGAAACGAGCGAAGCGAGTGAAGTGGCAGGCACCCCCAGGCCCGCAATGCGTCCATATCGTCGCCGGAGGCGACCCCAATACCCATAACCGTCGAAGGGGTCGCCTTCAGCGGCATTCTTACGTACGTCCTTACCCGTGGTGATGCTGGCTCTCTCGCTCCGCTCGATTGCCAGCATTACCACGGGCTACGCAGAGGCTCGCCCGTTGGGCGAGAGCGGCCCTAAAGCATGTCCTTAAGACTGGTTGACGTCTATAATCAACTATCAATCAACAAATTAGAACAATCAAATAGATTTTTACCAGACACCCGAATAATTAGCAATGGGATGTCTATGTCACCATGCCTTAAGGCAACATATAGTGAGGATTCTTCTGAAACCTCTGCCAGGCATCGAGCAATTGGGGCAGGACGGCAACGAGTTGGGCATGTGCCGTGCTGAGGTTAGTGTTATCGTTCTGAATCTTGTCGATGTAGCATATCAGGTTATAGCACATGGTGTATTGCCCAGCCGACATGAGGGCTTCGGGCATCTTTTGGTCCTTCATCTCCTTAGTGAACCACAGGGTAGTGCCCATTTTGGCGGCCAACTTACTGTTCTCCTGAATCACTGTGCTGGGAATGAGGTCCACGCCATTAATCATTCTGCTGGTTCGCCTGCTCCATCGCTCATCGGGACGCAAGGCTTTGACCATGTTGGACATCAATCGGTTGTGCCACTCGGGGTCCTCATAGAGGTTATTATAGTTCACCTGCCGCATGCGCCTGAGGAAGACCTCGCTGGTCATATCGATGACCGAGTTGGCACGGTTCATCGCCAAGGACTCGAAGACGGCAAACTTCATGTGGCTGAGGAAGTCAGCCCTATTGCCCACAAAGGTGCCCCTGATCCACCCGAACAACTTGTTCTTCACCCAAGCTCCGGCGCAGTTTCCCACGACGGCAAGCAGCAGCAGGGTCGCCGCCACTCCCAGCCAGAAACCGTTGCCCACCAGCAGCATGGCAATGAAAAACACCATCACCGCCACCAGTATGACAAGACCGTAGTTGCGCAAGCGCCCTATCGTCAGTTTGCCCAATCCATCGCACAGTTTGTTAGTCCAGGACGCGAAGCCCTTCATTTCTTTGGAACCGGCCACATCGTTGATGATAATCAGGTCCAAGGCCTTGTCGGTGCGCGTTCCGCCACGGTACTTGCGCATCCTCTCCTCGGCCAGCAAGAGGGGGTCGATTCCCTGGTTGTCCACGATACCGCCGTCCATGATGCCAAACGGCTTCATGTCGCCATCGGGGAAGTCGTCTTGACCGGAGACCTTGAAATCAACGGGATACATCATCGGCTCGAAGCCGCACGGGAAGCACGACGAGCAGGCCAGCGCCTCGCCCAGCGTGATATCGTTCACGATGCTGCGCTTGATGTTGTGCTGGTTGTTGCCGAACACGCCATAGGACGTCCTCACGCCATTGCTACTGAGGGTCCTGCGCTCCTCGGTCAGGCGGAAACGGAACGGCAGCGAGTTGTCAAAGTCGGTTGCCAGCGCCGTGTAATCCTTGACGGTCACGTTCCCGAAGTTGTTGATGATGTCTCCCATCACCGCCCCGCCAAACAGCTTTTCGTCATAGATGTCAGCCATGATTTTGATGACCGAGGCATCGCGGTTGGTTTTCTCGTCATTCAACTCCTTCAGGGCAAGCGTCATCAAGTCCTCGTCGCGCAAGAAGGCGTACAGCTTGGCAATCACGTCGTCCACCTTCTCTCTCTTGGCCTTAGCGAGCATATAGCGCAACGCCGGAATCGTTCCACCCGAGACCGACGTCAATGCCGTCACCTTGTCCAGCAGTGTGTGCTCTTCATCAAGTTTAACGGAATTCAAGAACGACAGCGCTCCCAGGCCGAACATGGCAGCCCTGTACCCACCGCCCGAGAAACACATCCCGATATTGAGTTCGTCCGGGACGCTGCTGGCGGCACCGCTATCAAGACCGTTGCCGGTGATATTGTTTTTGTTTTCCATAACCGTAATATTTCAGATTAGCGACAAAGGTAATGAAAACAGCCGATATTACCAAGCCGACGGGCAGAAACATCAAGTGAGCCCCAAAGGGATTGTATCCATCCTTTTGGGGCTCACTTTGATAGGACCACACACTTAACAGGCAGTAACAGGCCATCGGCCTCGTTAGCCGATTAACGTTGGTTCAACAGCATGTTGATGAGCAGGGTGACGTCCGAAATGTTGATGGCTCCGTCCTGGTTGATATTGGCATTCACCTCGTAGAAATCATCGGGATTATTGCCCGTCATGAAGTTGATCAGGGTGGTCACATCAACGATGTTGACATAGCCGTCACCGTTGACATCGCCACAATAGCGCTCATAGCTGTAACCAATCTCGGTAATAGGGAGTTCGACATTGGTGCCGCAACCTTGAGTAGCGGTGGCATTCGGGAAGACATCGCCCATGGCAAAGTCAACAAAACTGGTCCAGTTGTTGGTATAGGTCATCGCCTTGTTACGGATACCCGAGGTGTAGAAGGGCGCGTAGTCACTGCCCATCGTGCAGTTGTCGTCATCCTCGGCGTCAAGGACGATAGTCACAAGCAGGCTCTTGCCCGCAGTCAGGTTGAACGGTTCTTGGATTTCAAAAGCAAGTACCTGGTCCTCGCCATAGCCCTCAAGCAGGTCTATGTCATATCGGCCCTCGGCAACAAGTTCGCCGAAATCGTAGAACTGCTTCACACCATCCTCGTTGATGGCAAACTCGGTGGCATCAATCTCCTGAAGATAGACCTTAGCATTGCGGACAATCTCTTCGTATGACTCAGAATAGAACTTGAAATTCAGGAACTTGATCTGCACGCCTTCCTTGCCTTCCATGTTGGTGAGCAGGTCGGGAGTGTAAATCATCTGTGCTCCGGTGTGGGCCAGATAGAAGTTGGTCGGTGCCATGTCAAAGTAGGAGCCGTTATAAGTCTGGTTGACCCCGTAGTAGTCTCCCACTTCAATCCATCCAATGAACTGGGCCTGGGCTGTCATCGCCAGCGCAGCGACAAAAAAGAGAGTTAAAAATTTCTTCATCATCAAAACAGTTTTTTAGAGTTAACTATGCGAATAACAACATATTTATCA
This sequence comes from uncultured Bacteroidales bacterium, assembly GCA_902776955.1. GTDB lineage: Bacteria > Bacteroidota > Bacteroidia > Bacteroidales > Muribaculaceae > Sodaliphilus. The sequence goes on from CACYSG010000023.1 coordinate 29,325, forward strand.
TTAATTTCAATATCCGAAACCGAGTGAACAACAATCACCCACAAAAATACAAAAACGCAGGAAAAAATCCCCAAAAAGAGATGAAAAAAAGAACGCAACCACCGTTTCTGGCAGTCGCGTTTTATCATGGGTTACAATATAGCAGTTGACCCTGAAAGTCTCTTTAATGCGAATTTCGCTAAATAAGCCAATTTCACGAAATTCGTGTAATTAGCATTAGCCCCGCAGGGTTATGGGCCAATAGCTATATCATTGCCTTATCGTGAGGGGGAAAAGCCTCATCGGTCTATTCATCTGTTTGGTCCCATGCGTGCATGAAACACTCCAACAGATGTAATCTTCAACGATATCCCGTTATTCACTCAGGATGATGTCGATAATGGTGTTGATGTCGGCGATATTGACCTCACCGTCATCGTTGACGTCTCCGAAACTATCATAGGCGCCATGCAGGACCTTGTCGATGGCCGAATTCACGTCGGCGATATTGATTTCGCCGTCAATGTTCACGTCACCCTTCATCAGGTCGTCCACAATCTGCCCGAAAAAGGGGTACCATAAGTCGTTGGACCGATAGGCGTCGGCCGTGCCGTGAGGCACATGCAGCGTGCGACCTGAATAGTCAAAACCGCCAAGCACGTCGAAGAAGTCATACTTGGCCGACAATCTCGAGGGGTCAGTGATGTAACTGTACACGTCTGTCAATTTCCCACAGCTGGTGAAGGCACTGCTGCCGATGGTGGTGACAGAGCCAGGGATGGTCACGCTCTTCAGCCCCATGCAGTACATGAATGCCTCGGTGCCGATAGAGGTGACTGAGCTGGGAATAACCACGGTTGCAATGCTGTCAAAAAAATAGAATGCATGATCGCCGATGGCGGTGACTGTATTGGGGATAATCGTGCTTGCAGAAGCCCCTATCAGGGTATTGCTTGCCGTCTCGATGATGGCATTGCAATTACCACGGGAATCGTAGGTTTTGTTGCCACTTGCCACGACGAGAGACGTCAAGTGGTCGCAACCCGAGAATGGTCCCTCGCCGATGGTTGTTACCGAGCTGGGAATGGTCATGCTCGTCAAGCCGTCACACTGATAGAATGCCATTTTTCCAAGGGTCTTGAGGGAGCTGGGGATGGTCACATCCGCCAAGCTAGTGCAGCCATAAAACGCACCTAAGCCGATGACCTTAACGGTGTTAGGAATAGTCACCTTCCTCAGGTTACTACTCCAAGCGAATGCGTAATCAGCAATACCTAACGTACCATCTACCAGAACGATTTCTTGAGGCGCCGTGCCTTTGTATGTATAAGCGACTAATCCAGCATACACGACACCATAAGCTTGGCTACCGAGCCATTGGGTATCATTAAACGCCCACTGGCCGATAGATGTAACAGAGTTTGGGATGGACACATTTTGTAAGTATGTGCAGCCCCAGAATGCCCGCTTACCGATAGAGGTGACCGAACCTGGGATGACGATGCTCGTCAGACCACGGCATCCAGTGAAAGCGTAATCGCCGATGGCGGTGACAGTGGCCGGGATGACCGTTTTTTTACAACCTGCAATCAGGGTATTGCTTGCCGTCTCGATGATGGCATTGCAGTTACCACGGGAATCGTAGGTCGTGTTGCCACTCTCAACGGTGAGACTCGACAGGTTACCACAGGCGGTAAATACTCCCGTCCCAATGGACCGGACTGAGCTGGGGATGGCCACACTCGTCAGGCCACTGCAGCCTGAAAACGCATCCTCGGCAATCGTGGTGACCGAGTTGCCGATAGTCACGTCCGTCATGGCTCGGCAATTATTGAACGCCCCCTCGCCGATGGTGATGACGGAGTTAGGAATGGTGACGCCCGTCAGGTTGTAGCAGTAAGTGAACGCTTCCTTGCCAATGGAGGTGACTGAACTGCCAATGTTAACGCTGGTCATGCCACGGCAGCTGGCGAAGGCTCTCTCGCCGAGGGTGGAGACAGAGTTAGGGATGGTCACGCTCGTCAAGCCGTCGCAGTAAGTGAACGCCCCCTCGCCGATGGTGATAATGGAGCTCGGGATAGTAATGCTCGTCAGGCTTTCACAGCCATAGAAAGCATGGCGGCCGATGGCAGTGACGGTATTGGGGATGACTGTGCCCTTGCAACCCACCGCCAGCGTATTGCTTGCCGTCTCGATGATGGCGTTGCAATTGTCGCGGGAGTCAAAGATCGGGTTTCCGCTTGCCACGACAAGCCTCTCCAAGTTCTCACAGTAATAGAATAAATTCTCGCCAATGGAGGTGACCGACTTGGGGATGGTCATGCTCGTCAGGCCATTGCAGCCAGCAAAGGCTGACTCCTTGATGGTGGTGACCGAACCCGGGATGACGATGTTCGTCAGGTTATAACTAGAGCTGAACGCATGGCTGCCGATAGTGATGACGGAGTTAGGGATGGTTACGCCCGTCAAGTTGCGACAGTCCGAGAACGCGTAGTAGCCGATAGCAGTAACCGAGTAGGTGCTGCCGTTGTAGGTGACAGTGGCGGGAATGGTCACGTTGCCGGAGTATCGGTCGGGAGATATCGTGACTTCGACAGTACCCTGGACATCGAGATAGTTGTAGTAGATGCCGCCCACCTCGAAGTCGTGGGCAGCAGCAGCGGCCGGCAACAGCACCGCCAGCAGCAAGAGTATGGTTTTAATCAAGCTTTTCATCTCAGTTGGGTATCTTAGCGTTTATTTTAGGTTAAGATATAGCAGTTGACCCTGAAAGTCTTTGACCCTGAAAGTCACTTTAATGCGAATTTCGCTAAATAAGCCAATTTCACGAAATTCGTGTAATTAGCATTAGCCCCGCAGGGTTATGGGCCAACAGCTATATCATCGCCTTATTTTATTGTTGCAAAATCAGTCAGCATAACAGGATGCATCTCGGCGCCTGTCCGATGGTGCTAATTCTGAGGGGCACGCACAGGGCGCACGCAGAAACCGTGGTCGCGCAGGCCGTAATACACGCCCGGGGCTTCGGGAATGGTGAACAGGGTGTTGGCGAAGCGGTTTGAGTCAGGATCAAGTGTGCGCGACCAATAGTGGCCATACAAACCTGCATCCATGCGTGTACTGCCCTCGATGGCGCCCGCGGCAGGCAGGAAAATGGAGTTTCCGTTGGGTCCGGTGACCAACATGCCGTTCACGCCGTTCAGCGTCGTTGACTCATGGCTGCAGTGGCTCATCAACTCATTAATCTGTTCCTGAGAGGGCATGCGCCACGACGGTCCCCAGTACGCACAGGCGGCATCATCCTCGGGTTCCAGTTCCGTCTTATTGTCAATCGTGCCGTAACTGCTCTTGGTACAGTACTTCGTCATTGTTCTGTCAGAGCCGTTGCACCACTTGTAGGTTTCCCAAGTGTAGTCATTCTTGGGCTCGGTCTCGCCCCAGGCGAAGTAGTCGCCGTAATCTTCGGGGCTGTTGGCGCCCACATTGCACGTTGCCCACAGCGTGCCGCTGGGCAAGCCCAGGTCAACATACTCGTGGTCATCCTGGGAGGGAGAGCCGCCCAGGATGATGTCCATGATGGCATTGATGTCGGCAATGGTAACCTCGCCATCACCGTTCACGTCGGCGGCATGGAAATCACCGTATCCACCCAGGATGATATCGACGGCGGCATTCACGTCGGCGATATTGACCTCGTCGTCGTTATTCACGTCTCCCTGAAGCCTGCCAAAGACTGTAAAGACATAGGTGTCACCATAGGCCTCGCAAGTGCCGGCCGCGTTAGTAACCCTGTAGCGAACATAATAGGTACCTCCCTGCTGGCCACGGCATCGGTCGGATAGCCTGTGAGAAACAGTCGTATCGGCGCCTTCCCGCAAAGTTCACCATTATTCAAATCGTAGACCAAACCTAAACAGTCCATTATAGAAAGGCAATCCACAGCCTGAGTTAAGAAGCATTCGCTCTCGATAGTCTGGCTGATTCCCCAATACTTCAGGAAGCGATCGCCAGAGAGCTCAAAAGAGGTGTTGCACAGCGGAGGCACAATCTCGACACCCTGATCCAGGGCAGGAAAACTCTCGACGACTACATGCTCTTGCCATTCATAGTCATCAGACACCAGCGTGTGGTAAGTCAGTCTGATGTCGCGATCGACCACCTGTCGTGTGCCATTTACCGTATAGTAAGGGATGGCGTCACCATTGCCGTCGATGTTGAACGTGAGCAGGTCGCACGGGGTATCATTGTTGACGGACATGTCATTCATCTCCAGGATGTAGTCGGCATAGTTGACTACCCAGCAATAATAGGTGTCATTGCCTTCCACGATTTTGTAGCCCGTATTGGGGATGACCTGGACGAGCGTGGACGTTGAATCGTTCCAGCTGATGCCGGGGATCTCCTCGACATTGTCACTTCCTGCAGACCCAAAGCTGTACCATACCGGTTGCTCACCCGATGCCGAGTGGTAGCTCATCCCCACCCCATCGGTATCATAGACGACATAAATCATGTTCAGACCGGAAGCCGCATTAGGAGCCATCTCAATGACCGGGAATTCCTCCACGCCGGTAAACACCAACCGGCCGTCGCCAATCTTCAGGTCCTCCACAATCTGCCCGAAACAGTGAGACCACGCCCATTCATTCTGATAAGCATTAGCCGTCCCGAAGGGCACATGAAGCGTGCGACCCGAATAGTCGCCATCATGAGTATCACCATACCCGCCATCATAACAGAAAGTAAATACATCAATCGACAAGCTCGAGGGATCGGTGATGTAGCAGTACACATCCATCAAGGCACGGCAGTTCGCAAACGCACCCTGGCCGATGGTTGTCACACAACCGGGAATCGTCACGCTCGTCAAGCCTTCGCAGCCATAGAACGCACTCTCACCGATGGCGGTGATAGAGTTGGGGATGATCGTGTTGTTGCAACCTAGCATCAAGGTATTGCTTGCCGTCTCGATGAGTGCGTTACAATTGCCGCGGGAGTCGTATGCCGTGTTGCCGCTTTCCACGACGATGGCCGTTAAACCGTAGCAAGCGTTAAACGCCGCGCTACCGATGGAGGTGACCGACCCCGGGATGAACAAGCTCGTCAAGTTATGGCAGGCAAGAAAAGCTATATCACCGATGGTGGTCACAGAATTGCCAAGGTTCAAGTTCGTGAGGGCATCGCAGTGATCAAACGCCCCTTTACCGATAGTAATGACGGCATCACCGATGGTCACACTCGCCAGGTTTTCGCACTGCCTGAAAGCGAACTCCCCGATGACCGTAACCGAGTTGGGGATATCCACACTCGTCAGGCCATTGCAGCAAGCGAAAGCATCCTCTCCGATGGCGGTGACCGAGCCCGGAATGTTGAAGCTCGTCAAGCCGATGCATCCGCCAAAACCGCAGTTGCCGATGGCGGTGACCGAATTGGGGATGACAGTATTCTGGCAACCCGCAATCAAGGTATTGCTTGCCGTCTCAATGATGGCATTACAACCATCGCGGGAATCATATATTGTATTGCCGCTTTCCACGGTGAGGCTCGCCAGGTTATCGCAGAAACCGAACGCACCATCGCCGATGGACGTGACAGAGCTCGGAATGGTTACGCTCGTCAGGTTGCGGCAAACACAGAAGGCTTCCTCGCCCAGGGTGGTGACGGAGCCCGGGATGGTCACGCTCGTCAAACCGATGCAGTCATAGAACGCATCGGTGCCGATGGACGTGACAGAGCTCGGGATGACCACGCTCGTCATGTTTTCAGAACGACCGAAGGCCCACTCACCGATGGCGGTGACCGGATAGGTGATGCCATCGAAGGTGACCGTTTCGGGGATGACCACATCTCCAGTGTAATATTGAGGAGGGTAATCATATTCATTGAAGCCGTAAGTCACAGTGGCTTCGTTACCGTTGATGTTGTAGTAGATGCCGTCTACCATGAAGTCAACGGCGGCGGCACTGGCCGGCAACAGCAGCGCCAGCAGCAGGAGTGTAGATTTAATAAAGTTTTTCATTGTAGTTATGGGTATTTTGTGTTGTTGTTCGCTGTCTGATATTGCAAATGTATGCTTAATAGAATTACCCGAAAAGTTTTTTTGACAAAAACACCTGTCAACAGCAAAAAAAACCGAAAAGTGTAAAACAATTAGACACATCCCACGCCCTTGAGCGTAGGGCCTCGCCTTGGCGTGGCCGCACTCCGCTTGACAGAAACCCCACGCCAAGGCGCAAAGGCGCAAAGTTTTTTCAGACAACTGGAACAACGGTCGCATAAAAACTTTCTTTTTTAGGCATCCGCGCGGAAAGGGGACGGATCTGCTGGATGAAAAATGCGTGCATTTTTCGGACTGAAGATCCGTCCCCCCGACACCACAACTTGTCCCCACGCCAAGGCGCAAAGGCGCAAAGGATTTTTTCAGACAACTGGAACAACGGTCGCACAAAAACTTTCTTTTTTAGGCATCCGCGCGGAAAGGGGACGGATCTGCTGGATGAAAAATGCGTGCATTTTTCGGACTGAAGATCCGTCCCCCCGGCACCACAACTTGCCCCCACGCCAAGGCGCCAAGGCGCGAAGTTTTTTTTCAGACAACTGGAACAACAAAATAATAAATAATAGAGTTGTATGAGTTGTTTATTGTTGTTCAAGTTGTTTGATTAAGGTGCGAATAGTTGTTTGATTAAGCAGCGTAAAGTTGTTTTATCAGAGGTTGTTACGGATTTGTTGGTTTTTGTTTCTTTTTCTTAATATTTTTCGTATTTTATTTGCATATTTCAAGTGTTTTCCCGTACTTTGTAACGAAGTTTAAAAGCTCCAACTTTAGTACGATTCAACCTCCAAAATTAGTGTAGCTCTTGTTGTTTTGTTCATCTCCTGACCAAATTCAGCAAATGAGTTATAGTTACCTAATTATCAACAAATTATTAATTCTAAACAACCAAACAAAATGGAAACCATTGATTTACTTTTAAGAAGGGCACAAAGGGTTGTCCTGCTCGTCCTGCTACTGAGTGTGGCCGGAGTGACAAATGTGTATGCAGATGATGAACCGGATCCGGATCCATATCTGTTTTATACGCTTTTCAATGACTATCAGGCATGCGAGTCAAAGGTTCCACTGAGGGAGTGGAACGGAATTGACGACATCAGATGCCAGCAATTACCCAAAAACGAGGCGTCCTTGCAAGCGTCATGGTATTACCACAACTATGAGGACAGGACCAGTGGATTCGTGGCCCTGGCGCAAAACGAGAGAGAGGGCTTCCATGTGTTCTTCCGCGAGCAGGAAAAGGAACGCAACCTCAGGATTGTCATCAGCCCGTTTGTCAATGACCAGAACGAGGTGCTGCCCTATACGATGTATTGGGAAGACTTCTTCTTTGCCCCCGGTGTCGGCATTCCTGATTCATTAGCCGAAGCCCTGGTCCCCTATGCCGGCGAAATCCAGAAGACCGAAGTGGGCCACAACAAGGTGTTCTATGTGGAGCTGAGGTCAAAGATGGACCAGACTCCCGGCATGTATTCCTCGACCATCACGGCCTATGACGGGGACGAAGTCATAGCGACCCGAGCGATGACCGTCAGGGTCTGGAACTTCGCCTTGCCCGAGAATCACTACTCTGAAACGGTCATGGGACTGTACAACTGCAATTCGGGCTATCAGGCCACGCGGACCATCTTCTCGTTGAACGGCCTTGAAGTGGACAACTACGGGAACCCGTCCGAAGCTGATTTGGAACGGGCCAAACAGGTTTTGAACGGTTATCAGGAGTGCCTGCTCGATCATGGCGTGAGCACATTCGAGATTCCCCGTTGGCTGCTGAACGATGACCGCAAGGCTGCCGAGTTGACCATGGCCGACCCGCGCCGCAAGGTATTCTCGGTTCCGGTTAACCGCGGCCACTTCTACAACGGGGACTTCACCGCCGCGGCCAAAGAGACCATCAACAAGTATAGAAGTATCGTGTATAATAATCCGTTCTTGAAGGACAAGGCTTTCTTTTATCCGATAGATGAGCCCACGGCTGCCGAAAGCACCGTGGCATTGATTGATGCCATCTGCGAGAGGCTGAGTGAACTGTGGCCCAGCTATCATGCCGTTGCCCCGTTCTGGGCCGACTTCCAACAGATGACCGAGATATTCAACGGTAAAATCGATATCATCTGTCCTAATCAGGGCTCGTTTGACCCCCGCAACTCCAATTACGACCTCAAGCAGTCCAACTTCATGGACTTCAAGGACCGTGAGAACCATCCCGAATGGTTCCGCACCTGGCGCTACCAGGGAGATGCCAAATGCGGCGGCACCTACTTCTGGATCTTTAATATCTCGCAGCTTGGCGTCATGCGCCGCGTTCCCTTCTGGCAGCAGTGGTACATGAACAGTGACGGCTGGCTGCAATGGAATTGCGCCTACCTGCCCGACAACTGGGAAAAGAAAGTACTGCCCCCGTCTGGCGGCATCCAGACAGGTAACGGTGACGGCGTTTTGATCTATCCCGGAACGATGTGGGGACAGAATGCCGAAACGCCCATCACCTCGTTGCGCCTGAAACAAGTGACCGACGGCATCGAGGATTACGATTACCTGCACCTGGGTATGGAATTCCTGGACGAGAGCAGTTTGAAATCGGCTGTTGGGAGTTTCTTGTGGGGTGATTACGCCAACAATTGCAAGTCCATCAACAAGGAATATGAATTCTATGCTGCCTACACTTGCACCTTCCTGCAGCGTGCCCGATATAACGTCGGCCAGTTGCTGAGTGCCGCCAACACCGAGCACAACTGGGGTGAGTGGCAAGTCGCCGTACGGCCCGACAGAACGCACAACGGACTGGAAATCAAGACCTGCCTGGATTGTGGCGCTCAATCAAGCCGCATTAAGGTATGGGACGGTGACGAGCCCGGCGACGTCAATGGCGATGGCTTTGTGAATATCACCGACATCACCGAGCTGATCAACATCCTGCTGAATGCCGAGGGTGTCCCGACCAGCCCCGAGAGCGCCGACATGAATAGCGACGGCGCCATCACCGTCACCGACGCCACAATGCTCATCAGCTTCATCCTAGACCTCGATTAATTTGACTCGTCCTAAAAAAAGTTGACAGATTAATACGTTTTATCACTACCAAGACGGGTAATGCTGAGCCGTCATTGTTGGTGCTAAAGTCTGTTGGGGG
>CACYSG010000024.1 GCA_902776955.1 uncultured Bacteroidales bacterium
CTCGCGGTAGGGGATGCGGGGCTCCTGATACTCGATCTGGATCTTGTCGTTGTTCTCGATGTTCCACTTGAGGGTGCGCAGGTGGAATTCGCCCTGACCCGAAACGATGGTCTGGCGCAACTCCTTGCTCTGCTCGATCAACAGCGTGGGATCCTCCTCGTGCATGCGGTTGAGGACTGCACCCAGCTTCTCGGTCTCGCTCTCGTTCAGGGCACGGATGGCGCGCTGATACTTGGGAGCGGGATAAACGATGAAGTCAAACACGTGCTCGCAACCCTTCTCGTTGAGGGTGTTGCCGCAGCGTACGTCTTTCAGCTTCACGGCTGCACCGATGTCGCCGGCGTGGATCTCGTCGATCGGGGTCTTGTTCTGACCGCAAACCACGTTGATCTGGGCAAGGCGCTCCTTGCTGCCGCGGTTCATGTTGGTCAGGTCGGCACCTGCCTTGAGGGTACCGCTCATTACCTTGAAGTAGGAAACCTCACCAATGTGGGTCTCAACCGAGGTCTTGAAGAAGAATACGCTGACGGGACCGTTCTCATCGTAGGGAACCTCCTCGTCGTTGTTGTTCTTGGGAGCGGGCATCTCGGTCACGTCGGGCACGATCTCGGTCATGATCTCGAGCATGCGGTCGGTACCGATGTTGTTCTCGGCGCTTACCAGAACTACGGGGAAGATGCTGCGGTCAACCATACCCAGGCGGATACCCTTGATGGTCTCTTCATCGGTCAGGGTCATCTCGTCAAGGAACTTCATCATGAGCTCCTCGTCGTTCTCGGCAGCCATCTCGAGCAGTGCCATGCGGTACTCCTCGGCCTTGTCGGCGTGTGCGCCGTCAATGTCGGCGGCGGTAGCCTTGCCACCGTCCTTGGGCCAGGTGTACTGCTTCATCGACAGCACGTCAACCACGCTGTTGAAGCCGGGGCCTGCGTTAACGGGGAACTGCAGAGCTACGACCTTGTTGCCGTAGGTCTCACGCAGCTGGTTATATACGTTGTCAAAGTCGCACTTCTCGTCCTCAAGACGGTTGATGACGAACATCAACGGCTTGCCGTTCATGGTGCCTACCTCGACGCCGTTACGGCCGTCAACCACCAGAGCGGCGGTGTCGGTAACGCTCAGGGCGGTTACTGTGTTGCCCACAAAGTCGTCACTGCCCGGGCAGTCGATGAAGTTGAGCTTCTTGCCGTTCTTCTCAGCATAGAAGACGCAGGAGGATACGGAGTAGCCGTACTCTTTCTCAACGGGGGTGTTGTCGCTCACGGTGTTGCCGCCGTCGACGGAACCCCTGCGGCTGATTGCGCCGCCCTCAAGGAGGATAGACTCGGTGAGAGTGGTCTTGCCAGCGCCCTTGCCACCGACGAGAGAGATGTTCTTGATCTCGTTTGTTTTGTAAACCTTTTAGTAATTTTTGCTGATAACTACAACATTATTAAAAAGAAAAATATTTACAAGGGCCGAAATATTTTTTCTGCGGCTTTTTCCCTGCCTGATTATTGGGTGAATGTTGTTGAAAATGTGTACTTTTGTCATTGATTCTCTATGGCCGGTATTTATGTCCATATTCCGTTCTGTGCAAGTCGTTGTTCCTACTGCGACTTTTTCTCGACGTTGCGGCTTGCCGACGTCGGCTATGACTATGTCGAGGCGGTGATTGCCGAGGCGCGTTTGAGGATGGACGAATTGCATGGCGAGCCGGTGAAGACGCTCTACCTGGGCGGCGGCACGCCGTCTCAACTGCCCATTCCCCTGCTGGAACGGCTTGTTCGGGGCCTGCGGGACACGTTCGGCTTGTCTGGGTTGGAGGAATTCACTGTCGAGGCTAACCCCGACGATGTCACCCCCGAATGGTGTGCGGCATTGCTGCCCCTGGGCGTGAACCGCGTGAGCATGGGTGTCCAGACGTTTGAGGACGACATCCTGCGCTTCATCGGGCGCCGTCACACGGCGCGTCATGCTGTCGAGGCAGTCTCAAGGTTGCGTGACGTGGGCATCAACAATATCAGCATTGACCTCATCTTCGGGCTTCCCGGGCAGACTGTAGCATCATGGACCGATTCGGTGCGTCACACCATTGCCCTGAAACCGCAGCACATTTCGGCCTACGGACTCACCTATGAGGAAGGCACGCGCTTGTGGCGACAGCGCGAGCGTGGCGAGGTACGAGAGGTGCCCGAGGAACAATGCCTGGAGATGTACCGAATCCTTGTCGATGAGTTGCGCTCTTCGGGTTATGAGCACTATGAGATTTCCAATTTCGCTTTACCGGGTTATCACGCTCGGCACAATTCATCTTATTGGGACAGCACGCCTTACCTGGGGCTGGGTGCGGCAGCGCACAGCTACGACGGCAGGGTGAGGCGCTATAACCCCCATGACCTGCAGCAATACATCGATGCGGTCATGGCGGGCTCTGTGGCCTGTGAGCAGGAGGAATTGTCGCAATGGGAACGTTATGACGAGTGTGTGATGTTGGGGTTGAGGACGGCTCGCGGCGTGGATGCCGACAGGCTGCGGACGGAATTCGGCGACGAGGCGTGGCGCCACTTTGTCAACGAGGCGTCGCGTCACATCGAGTGTGGTCATCTGCATGTGGTGGATGGCGACCGCTATGTGCTCACCCGTGACGGCATCATGTTGAGCGATACCGTCATCCGTGACCTCATGTGGGATGAGTGAGCGTCAACCCAGTTCTTCCAGAATGTCTTTCAGGAGTGATTTCAGGGGCTGTTGGGCTTGTTCGGCCTCGGCCTCGACGATGGCACGCAGCGAGGCGCTGCTCTGTTCCTTGCCGGTGAGTAACAGGTTGAGCAACAGTCGGTAGCCGGTGTACTTGACCAGCGGTTTGTCCTGTGAGATGAGTTGGCGGAACAACGCTGTGCTACCTTCGATATGCCTCAATAGCTTGTGGCACAGGTTGTCGGCGATTTCCACGCTCTCGACACTTTCGCACCATTGCAGTGCCGTTTCGGGTGTCATCAGTCGGGCGGGGTAGAGCATGGGGGCAGCCAAGCGACATTCGCGCGAATTGATGTCGTTCCACAGTTCAATGGCTAAGGACGCCAACAGCTCCTCGTCATCGATAGTCTCGCGCACTCGGCCTGCGATGGCACTCACGTCAACAAGCAGGCAACCCATGATCATGCCGTGAGGGTCACCGGCCTTGCGCAGCTTGTCGGCTACGATCCCGTTGCGAAAGGCGAAAAACTCCTTACGTATCTCTCTGATATTCTCTTGTACTTTATTTGTGTCCATCGTTATAAAAAAAAGTAGCGCCTTAGCCTGAATTCGTCATAATTGAATACGGAAGCCTATTAGTTAAATTCGCGTAATTTGTAGTTTAAGTTAGTTTCTCGGCCAGGAAGCGGGCGGTGTGGCTCTCCGGGCATTGAGCCACCTCTTCGGGTGTGCCGGTAGCGACGATGTTGCCACCCTTGTCGCCTCCCTCAGGACCCAGGTCGATGATGTGGTCGGCACACTTGATCACGTCAAGATTGTGCTCGATGATGACCACCGTGTGGCCGTTGCCGATGAGCTGGTCGAACGAGCGCATCAGTGTGTTGATGTCATGGAAATGCAGGCCCGTCGTGGGCTCGTCAAAGATGAACAGCGTGTTGCCCTGGCGCTCGCCGCTCAGGTAGTAGGCCAACTTCACGCGCTGGTTCTCGCCGCCCGACAGCGTGGAGGACGATTGACCCAGCTTGATATAGCCCAATCCGACGTCCTGCAACGGCTTGAGACGGCGCACGATGCGGTGCTCGTTATAGGTGCTTGACTCGTTGAAGAACTCGATGGCCTGGTTAACCGTCATGTCGAGAATGTCGCTGATGGTGCGCTGGCGGAATGTGACATCCAGCGCATTGCGTGAGAAGCGCTTGCCGTGGCAGGCCTCGCACGTCAACGTGATGTCGGCCATGAACTGCATCTCGATGGTGATGGTGCCCTCGCCCTTACATTCCTCGCATCGGCCGCCAGGGGAGTTGAACGAGAAGAAACTGGAGTTGTAGCCCATCTGCTTGGAGAGTTGCTGCTGCGCAAACAGCTGGCGTATCTCGTCAAAGGCCTTGAGGTAGGTCGCTGGGTTGCTGCGCGTGCTCTTGCCGATGGGCCCCTGGTCGATGAACTCCACTGCCGACAGGCGGCTCAGGTCTCCACCGATGCCGCTGTGGCTGCCGGGGGCTTCGGCGGTCTGGTCAAAGTGCCTGGCCAGGGCGGGGTAGAGGATCTTGCCCACCAGCGTCGATTTTCCCGAACCGCTCACACCGGTAACTACGGTCATCACGCCCAGCGGGAACTTGACGTCGATGTTTTTGAGGTTGTTGTGGGTTGCTCCCTTCACCTCGATGTATTGGCTCCACGAGCGCCTGCGCTTGGGAACAGGAATCGTCATGGCTCCTGTCAGGTACTTGGCGGTGTAGCTCTCTTGAGCGTCGGTGAGATGGTCAACGGTGCCTTGATAGGTGATGCGGCCGCCGTTGCGTCCTGCCTCGGGTCCAACGTCAATAAGGTAGTCGGCACTGCGGATGATGTCCTCGTCATGCTCGACCACGACGACGGTGTTGCCCAACTGCTGCAGCATGCGCAGTACGTGGATGAGCCGATGGGTGTCGCGTGGATGAAGGCCGATGGACGGCTCGTCAAGGATATAGACCGAGCCCACCAGTGAACTGCCCAAGGCGGTAGCCAGGTTGATGCGTTGGCTCTCTCCACCCGACAGGGTCGCCGACAGACGATCCAGCGTCAAGTAGCCCACGCCCACCTCGCACAGGTAATCCAGACGGCTGTTGATCTCGGTGAGCAGTCGCTTGGAGATAAGGGTGTCGGTCTCGTTGAGTTGCAGTTGCTTGAACCACTCGGCCAACTCCTTGACGGGCATAACCACCAGTTCGCTGATGGTCTTGCCGCCCACCTTGACATAGCCTGCCTGGGGTTTAAGCCTCGTCCCGTGGCATGCGGGACACACGGTCTTGCCGCGGTAGCGGGCCTGAAGGACGCGGAACTGGATAGCGTAGGACTTGCTCTTTACCCACTCAAAGAATCCGTCTATACCGCTCCAGCGGCCGTCGCCCGTGCCGTGCCACAACAGGTCAAGCTGCTCTTTGGACAGCTCGTGATAGGGCTTGTGGATAGGGAAGTCGTATTGGGCGGCAACGTGGATGAATTCTCGCTTCCACTCGCTCATGACCTGACCGCGCCAGCACATCACGGCGTCGTCATAGACCGACCGTCCCCGGTCGGGAACCACCAGGTTCTCGTCAATGCCGATGACACTGCCAAAACCCTCACACGTCGGGCATGCCCCCATCGGGTTGTTGAAGTTGAACATCAGGTCGCTGGGCTCCTCAAAGGTCATCCCGTCCAGTTCAAATCGCTTGGAGAAGCGGTGCTCGACCATCGTTCCGTCCTCTTGCCACACGACCACGATGCACTCGTCCTTGCCCTCGTAGAAGGCGGTCTGCAACGAGTCGAGCAGGCGCATCTCGTCGTCGCGGTTGTGGGTGACGGCCAGGCGGTCGACGACCAGCCGGTAGTCGGCCGCATCGGGATGTCCGCCGGCGGCAATGATCTGTGAGATATCAACAAATCGTCCGTCACGCGTCATCAGACGTGAATAGCCGCCCTTGATGAGGATATCCAGCTGGGTGAGCAGGTCGCGGCCCTCGGGCACGATGACCTCGGTCAACAGTGCCAGTCGCGTGCCGTCGGGGTAGTTGTTGATCGTGGCGATGACGTCGTTTGACGTGTGCTTCTTGACCATCTGCCCCGAAATGGGCGAGAACGTCTTGCCCACACGGGCAAACAGCAGGCGCAGGTAGTCATAGATCTCGGTGCTGGTGCCGACGGTGCTGCGCGAGTTGCGCGTGACGGTGCGCTGCTCGACGGCAATAGCGGGAGGCAGGCCGGTGATGAAGTCACAGTCGGGCTTGGTCATGCGTCCCATGAACTGGCGGGCATAGGACGACAGGCTCTCGACATAGCGGCGTTGCCCCTCGGCATACAGCGTGTCGAAGGCCAGCGACGACTTGCCGCTGCCCGACAAGCCGGTCACCACGACAAACTTGCCGCGCGGTATCGTCACGTCAACGTCCTTCAGGTTGTTGACGCGGGCTCCCTTGATGATAATGTCTCCTGATGTTGCCATTGCGATAATTTGAGCCCGCAAAGGTACAAAAAAGTAACGAGAAAAACAAATTATGCGAGCTATCGCTCGCTGTTTAGAGTTTAGAGTTTAGAGTGGCATCCGCATTGTAGGGCCTCGCCTTGGCGTGGCCGCCCCTCCATCGTCATGATCTCACGCTAAGGCGCTAATATATTGGGATTGCTCGCTTGGGCTCGCAAGAAATCAAAAAATAATCTTTTATGAATCAAACAACTGGAACAACATCAATCAACTATAACAACATTTTTATTATTAATATTCTGTTGTTTAGGTTGTTTTTCGTTGTTCATGTTGTTTGAAAATTCTTGGCGTCTTAGCGCCTTAGCGTGGGGCTGTAGTACGCGGATGCCAACTAGGGACTAGGGACTAAGGACTAGGGACTAAGGACTAGGGACTAAGGACTAGGGACTAAGGACTAGGGACTAAGGACTAGGGACTAAGGACTAGGGACTAAGGACTAATCAGCGAGCATAATAAAAACTTTTTTTGAAAAAATTTGCCCAAATGAAAAAGAAAGTGTAATTTTATTGCCTGAATCGAGCAAGCAGCCATGTCGATGGCACGATACTTGCTTGTAGTGACATTGCTAAGACAGTATTAATTCTTAAATTTACAGACAGATATGAAACCGATTAACATTGTAATGGCAGTCGTGGGCGGCGCAATCGCCGGCGCGGCAGTGGGCTTGCTTTTTGCCCCCGAGAAAGGTGACGATACCCGCAAGCGCATCGCGGATGCTCTCCGCGAGCAGGGCGTGAAGCTCAAAGGGTCAAAACTCGACGACCTCGTGGACGATATCGCACAAGAGTTTAAGGACAAGTTAGACTGATTAAAATCTATTGAGAAATGAAAGGATTAAGTTTATTGTACGCGTTCCTCGGCGGTGCTCTGGTAGGCGCATCGGCAGCCATCCTGTTCGCCCCCGAGAAGGGCTCGGACCTGCGTAGCCGCATCAAGGAGATGCTCAAGAAGAACGGCATCGACTTCAGCGACGACGAGGTGGAGCAGCTGGTGAAGCAAATCAGCGCACAAATCGAGGACTGACAAAATAGCACTTATCCGTGACAGGCGATGTGACAGCATGCTGACATGTCGCCTGGCATGGACATGTTGTGAAGATAACCAGCATGAACGAGATAGATTACAAGAAACTGTTTAACGAGGCGCGCCGCTATTTCTCGATGGAGTGGGACTACACCAAGCTCACCGCTGTCGAGAAACTTGCCGTGCTGCTCTCGGCGGTAGCATTTGTGGCCGTGGTGATCATCATCGGCACGTTTATCCTGCACTACCTGTTCTCGGCCCTGATCAGCATCCTGGCATCGGCCATGGGTTGCGCTTGGGGTGCCCATTTGATTGCCGCCGCCATCCTGCTGGTGCTGCTGCTTGTGGTGTTTGCCTTCAAGAAGCAGCTCATCGTGGATCCCGTAGCGCGTTTCGTGAGCAAGTTGTTCCTTAAACCCGAAGACAATGAGTAGCAATCCCGCCAATACCGCCGCCTCTGCCAACCAGCCCGTCGTTCTGCCCGATGCACCACGCGAGTGGCGCGGCATGACCCTTGAGGAACTGCAGCGCGCCCGCGGCAAGGCTCTGGTGCGTCGCGAGGTGGGCCGTGCCGCGATGCAATACAGCCTCGATGACATGAAGACCAATGTGGCCAACAACGGTGTGCGTGCCCTGATGTTCAGTCCCGGCACCGTCTCGCAACTCAAAGTCACCGACTATGTGCTGCTGGGCTTCAAGTTGTCACGCTGGATCCTGAATACCTTTGGCAGCGGACGCCGTCGTCGCCGCCGTTGAATTAATGGGCCATTCGGGCTCCAAAAAGGTCAAAAAAACGCAAAAAAGTCACTTTTTTTTCAAAAAAAATTGTTGTTTTTTTGATTTTATATATATTTGCAGCGCCAAATCCGCCGATTTGGCACAAGAGAGACAATAACTTTAATGATTAATAACAAATAAAAACATATACTGCCTATCGACAAACATTACCTATTATTGACCAAAAATAGATAGTAATGAATATTTACAAGGACAAGAGCGACGAACAACTCATCTCGCTGTATGTCGATGGCACAAACGAGGCCTTTGATGCGCTCCTGGAGCGACACAAGGACCGACTTTTCATGTATATATATCACACGGTGAAAAACGCCGAGTTGGCCGATGATATTTTCCAGGATACCTTTGTGAAGGCCATCATGACCATCAAGCAAGGGCGATATGTCGAGAACGGACATTTTCCCGCTTGGATTACTCGCATCGCGCGCAACCTGATTATCGATCACTTCAGGCTCGAACGCTCCGAGGGGACCCAGTCCACCGATGACACCGATGCCAATATCCTTAACCGCAAGGAACTGTCGGACACCACCATCGAGGACGACCTGGTGACCCACCAGATTCACAGCGACGTGAGGCGACTGGTGAGAGCATTGCCCGACAACCAGCGCGAGGTCCTCGTCATGAGATACTACAAGAACATGAGCTTTAAGGAGATCGCCGACACCACGGGTGTGAGCATCAACACTGCCCTGGGACGCATGCGCTATGCCATCCTGAACATGCGTCGCATGGCCGAGGAGCACAACATCGTCCTCACCATGTAATACTACCCGGCCCCACACGAGCAGTGTGTAAAAGACTTACCAGGCCCTATGCTTGACTGAAAGAAGGTGTAAGCATAGGGCTTGCTGCGTCCATAGTGATCCATCTACAACCTCTTCTGGCTTCTGGTCTGTGTCTAATTGAGACACAGCAATATAATCGTGCTATCGCACGAGAAGTTATAGCAATTTTACAAATAGAATTACCTGTTGGCGGAATTAAAGAATCTAATTTCTTGTCATTCAGTTGACACCCGAAGGGTGGCCTATGGATAACCCCCGATAAATCAGGCACCCGAGCAAAGCGAAGGTGGCTGATTCATCGGGGGTGTGTTGAAACGTCAGCAGTCGCTGAAGGCGACCCCTCCATCTTGGCTGGCATAATTGGGGTCGCTTCCAGCGACAGGGATAGTATCGCCTTCCCGTGGGTGATGTAAACCACTTCGCTGCTGCTCAGCGGTTTGCATTACCCACGGTTATTCAGATGACCGCCCTTCGGGCGTTTTTGCCATCAGTTTGTAACATCTACATTGCACGAAGGGAGACGCAAAATTTTGCGTCTCTACATGGCGGATAAACAATATATCAACATGGCGGGAAACAATACATCATCGCTTGATTTTTGTCGATTTCATGTTACTTAAATTGTTGATTAAGAATGCTGGATTACTCGTGAATTGAAAAAAGTGGCGGGGAAATTTTGTGTGTCTATATAAAATGTAGTACCTTTGCAGCCGTTTTTGAACGAACTAAACATTTAATAGACAATACAGATCAAGTAATGAACGTTAGTTATGAACAAATTGATGCGGTGAACGGAATGCTCACCGTTGAGCTCAAGAGAGAAGATTTCGCCAGCGACGTGAACAAGGAAGTCGCTCAGATGGGCGTGCGTCACCCGTTGAAGGGTTTCCGTCCCGGTAAGGCACCTAAGAGCCTGTTAATGAAGTTTTACGGTCCCAGTGTGACAGCCGACGTGGTTGACCGCATGGTGGGTCGCGCGGTATATGACTACATCCGCGAGAACAAGCTGCACGTGCTCGGCGAGCCTCTGCCCAATGAGGATACCAAGGTTGATATCATGAAAGACGAGGAGATGACCTTCAAGTATGACTTGGGTCTCGCCCCCGCTATCGAGCTCAAGCTCAACAAGCGCATCAACGTGCCCTATTACAATATTGAGGTAACCGACCAGATGGTTGACGATGCTATCGCCCATGACCGCAAGCGTCTGGGTACCCTCGTCGACGGTGAGGTGAGCGACAAGGAGTCGATGTTGCGCGGCTCGATGGTCGAGCTCGACGCCGATGGCAACGATAAGGCCGACGGCATCAAGGTGGAGCGCACCGTGATTTCGCCCCGCTACATGACCGACGAGGACGAGGCTGCCAAGTTTGTTGGCGTCAAGGTGGGTGACACCTTCGTGTTCAACCCCCACAAGGCCAACGGCGGCAATGTTGCCGAGCTGGCTGCTATGTTGAACGTTGACCGTGCCGAGGCCGACGTGAAGAGCGACTTCCGCGTCACCATCGAGGAAATCAAGGTGAACCAGGAGGCCGAGATGAACGAGGAATTCTTCAAGGGCGTTCTGGGTGTCGAGACCGAGGTTAAGGACGAGGCTGCTTTCCGCCAGGCCGTGCGTGAGATGATTGCCCGCGCCAATGTGCCCGAGAGCAACTACCGCTTCACCGTTGACGCTCAGCGCATCCTCACCGACAAGGCTGGTGAACTGCCCCTTCCCGAAGAGTTCCTGAAGCGCTTCCTCAAGTTGCGCCGCGAGCAGGAGAACAAGGAGAATACCGAGGTTACCGACGAGGAGGCTCAGAACATGTTCAAGCAGCTCCGTTGGCAGCTCGTCAAGGATCACCTGGCCGAGGAGCTGGGCATCCAGGTCGAGAAAGAGGACGTCGACACCGCCGCCTACATCTTCGCACAACAGCAGCTGGCGCAGTATGGTCTCTACAATGCCCCCGAGGACATCATCCGTCAGCAGGCCGAGCGCTACATGCAGGATGACCGCGCCCGCGAGATGATCCAGGAGCACGCCATCGACAACAAGTTCTATGCCGCCGTCAAGGAGGCCGTCAAGGTTGTCGAGAAGGTGATTAGCGTGGAGGACTTCCGCAAGCTCTACGAGGACGAGGAGAAAAAGTAATCCCGTCAATTCAATGTAAACCGGTGGAGCAGGGTAGTGAGCTACCTTGCTCCACTGTCTTTTTGTCAGTTGGTGCGGTTCTTGTATAGTGAAGAAAGACGATTTTATTGATGTGTCAATAAAAAAAGTTGTTCAACCCTGTGCGGGAATGAGAAAAAAATATTATCTTTGAACAAAAATTTTTAATCACTGACATTTATACACTTGTTATGGAAAACGATTTCAGAAAATTTGCTGTGCATCATCTGGGCATGAACGGACTGGCTCTCGACCAGTTCGCCGCTGGTGTGTCTAACAATTATATCTCGCCCACCATCATGGAGGAGCGCAAGCTCAACGTCACTCAGCTCGACGTGTTCTCGCGCCTGATGATGGACCGTATCATCTTCCTGGGCACCCAGGTCGATGATTACACCGCCAACGTCATCCAGGCCCAGCTGCTCTATCTCGACAGCTCGGACCCCGGCAAGGACATCTCGCTGTACATCAACTCTCCTGGCGGCTCGGTTTATGCCGGTTTGGGCATCTATGACACGATGCAGTACATCCAGAGCGACGTGTCCACCATCTGCACCGGTATGGCCGCTTCGATGGCAGCCGTCTTGCTGGTAGCGGGACAAAAGGACAAGCGCTTCGCCCTGAAACACAGCCGCGTCATGATTCATCAGCCGATGGGCGGCATCAGCGGTCAGGCATCGGACATCGAGATTACCTCTCGCGAGATTCTCAAGCTCAAGCAGGAACTTTACACCATCATCAGCGACCACTCGGGTCAGCCTTATGATAAGGTATATGCCGACAGTGACCGTGACTACTGGATGACAGCAGCCGAGGCCAAGGACTACGGCATGATCGATAAGGTCCTTATTCGTGAGGCAGCTCCCGCAGCCAACCAAACCGAGGAGAAGTAACATTCATGGCTAAGAAGAAGGATAGTATACTGTATTGCAGTTTTTGTGGCCGTTCAGACCGGGAAGTGGAACTCATGCTGCCCGGTATGAACGGATGCATCTGTAACGATTGCGCCGAACGTGCCGTTGAACTCTCGCGTGAGTACCTCGGCAAGATGGCAACGTCGATGCTGCCTGACCTCGACATGGACTCGTTGCCCAAGCCCGAGGAAATCAAGGCCTATCTGGACCAGTATGTCATCGGTCAGGAGACGGCCAAGCGCTACTTGTCGGTGGCGGTATACAACCACTACAAGCGCTTGAACCAGCGCGACGATGACATCGACATCGAGAAGAGCAACATCATCATCGTCGGCCCCACCGGTACCGGTAAGACCTTGCTGGCCAAGACCATCGCCAAGATGCTGAAAGTGCCGTTTGCCATCGTTGACGCTACCGTCCTCACCGAGGCCGGTTACGTTGGCGAGGATATCGAGAGCCTGCTCACCAGGCTGCTCGCGGCCTGTGACTATAACGTCGCCGAGGCCGAGCGCGGCATCGTCTTCATCGACGAGATCGACAAGATCGCCCGCAAGGGTGACAACCCCTCGATCACGCGCGACGTCAGCGGTGAGGGCGTTCAGCAGGGACTGCTCAAGCTCCTCGAGGGCTCTGTGGTCAATGTGCCGCCTCAAGGCGGACGCAAGCATCCCGAGCAGAAGATGATCGCCGTCGATACCAAGAATATCCTGTTCATTTGCGGTGGCGCCTTTGAGGGCATCGAGCGCAAAATCGCTCAGCGCCTCAATACCCATGTCGTGGGCTATGTCGCGGGCAATCACATCAGCAAGACCGACCGTGACAAGTTGTTGCACTTTGTCGCCCCGCAGGACTTGCGCAGTTACGGCCTCATCCCCGAGATTATCGGTCGTCTGCCGGTGCTCACCAACCTCGAGCCGCTGGACCGCGATGCCCTGTTGCGCATCCTCACCGAGCCTCGCAACGCCATCGTGCGCCAGTACAAGAAACTGCTCGAGATGGATAATGTGGAACTGGTCATCGAGGATGACGTGCTGGGATTCATTGTGGACAAAGCGATTGAGTACAAATTGGGGGCACGCGGACTGCGCAGCCTGTTCGAGACCATCATGATGGATGTGATGTATCAGGCTCCCTCAATGAAGAAAAAACGCTATGTGCTAACGCGGGAATTTGCCGAACAACAGCTGTCTAAATCCAATTTTGAATTGTTGACAGACAGCTAACGATGTTGGTTCTCACGTCTTTTACCTATGGATGTGACAGAATTTTAACTGATGACTTCCAAATTATTTTTCCCGAAAAATTGTGCAGTTCACAAAATGGCAGTATATTTGTGAAATCAAAGAAAACCCTAAACCTAACATATTATGGCGAACAACAGTAAGTTGACATCGGCGTTGAAGGAATATTTCGGCTTTGAGACATTCAAGGGCAACCAGGAAGCGATTATCGAGAACCTGTTGGCCGAGCGTGACACCTTTGTGCTTATGCCTACCGGCGGCGGCAAGTCGTTGTGCTACCAGCTGCCGGCACGCCTCATGGAAGGCACGGCCATAGTCATCTCTCCGCTCATTGCCCTGATGAAGAACCAGGTGGATGCGATGCGCAGCTACAGTGAGGAGGATGGCATTGCCCACTTCATGAACTCGTCGCTGACCAAGCAGGCCATCGAGGAGGTGAAGAAGGATGTGCGCAGTGGCCGCACCAAGTTGCTGTATGTGGCCCCCGAGTCGCTCACCAAGGAGGAGAATATCGCCTTCCTCAAGGATGTGCCCATCTCGTTCTATGCTGTCGATGAGGCCCATTGTATCTCGGAGTGGGGACATGATTTCCGCCCCGAGTACCGCAACATCCGTCCGATTATCAACCGCATCGGCGAGCGTCCCATCATCGCATTGACCGCGACGGCGACGCCCAAGGTGCAACACGATATCCAGAAGAACCTAGGCATGACCGGCGCTTCGGTGTTCAAGTCGTCGTTCAATCGTCCCAACCTATATTATGAGGTGCGTCCCAAGACCAAAGACGTGGACCGCGAGATCATCAAGTTCATCAAGGCCAACGAGGGGAAATCAGGCATCATCTATTGCCTGAGCCGCAAGAAGGTCGAGGAACTTGCCGAGGTGCTGAGGCTCAACGATATCAAGGCGCTGGCCTATCATGCCGGCATGGAAAGCGCCGTGCGCAGTGCCAACCAGGATGCCTTCCTCAGCGAGGATGTGGACGTCATTGTGGCGACCATCGCCTTCGGTATGGGAATTGACAAGCCCGACGTGAGGTTTGTCATCCACTATGACATACCCAAGAGCCTTGAGGGATATTATCAGGAGACGGGCCGCGCCGGACGTGACGGCGGCGAGGGCAAGTGCGTCACCTTCTATTCACGCAAGGACCTTGACAAACTTGAGAAATTCATGCAGGGCAAACCCATCGCCGAACAGGAAATCGGTAAGCAGTTGCTGCTCGAGACGCGTGACTATGCCGAGTCGTCGGTATGTCGTCGCCGCTCGCTGCTGCATTACTTCGGCGAGAGCTATGATCAGGATAACTGCGGCAACTGCGACAACTGCCTCAAGCCCAAGAAGCGCGTCGAGGCTGGAGAAGAGCTGCGCGCGGCCATCGAGACCATCCTGACCCTGCGCGAGCGTTTCAAGCCCGAGTATATCGCCCACGTAATGATGGGAGACGCCACCCCCGAAATCAAGAGCTATAAGCACGATGAGCTCGAGGTGTTCGGCTGTGCAAACAACCGCGACGAGAAATTCCTCATGGCGGTCATCCGTCAGGGTGTGTTTGCCGACTACTTGACCAAGGATATTGAGAATTATGGCGTCATCAAGGTGACACGCGAGGGCAAAGCGTTTCTCGACAGCCGTGTGAAATTCTGGATTGTCGAGGACAACGAGTACACCGAGATGCTTGACGAGGAGTTGCGCGGCAGCGGCAGTGGAGCCGTTGACAGTCAGCTGTTCAGCATCCTCAAGGACCTGCGGCGCAAGATTGCCAAGCAGCATGGCCTGCCCACCTACGTCATCTTCCAGGAACCATCGCTCGACGCGATGGCTACGACCTATCCGGTCACCCTCGAGGAGCTGCAGAATATCCCCGGCGTAGGCCCCGGAAAGGCTAAACGCTATGGTCAGGAGTTCATCGACCTGATTAAGAAATATGTTGATGAGAACGAGATCGAGCGACCCGAGGACATGCGCGTCCGCACCGTTGCCAACAAGAGCAAACTCAAGGTCGAAATCATCACCGCCATCGACCGCAAGGTGCCCCTCGATGCCCTGGCCGAGAGCAAGGACCTCGATTTCAGCGAATTGCTCGACGAGCTTGAAGCCATCGTTTACAGCGGTACCAAAATCAACGTGTCCTACTTCATCGACGAGGCCATTGATGCCGACATCGAGGAGGATATCTTTGAGTATTTCAAGGAAAGTGACACCGACGACATCGAGACGGCCATGCAGGAGCTCGGCGACGACTTTACCGAGGAGGAAATCCGCCTCGTCCGCATCAAGTTCCTCAGCGAGATGGGCAACTGATGAAATAAAAAAATGCTTCACACATAGGAGAGACGCAAAATTTTGCGTCTCTTTTTTCAATCCATTGATTTTTTTGAAGAAAAAAAACGGGTTGGGATATAATTTTTTATGTGTGCGTACGTTATACATTAGTATAAAGAATGAAAAAACGTAAAATATAGATAACAAACCAACCTGAAGATGAAAGCAAAACTTTTGATTTCTTCGTTGCTGTTGGGTACTGCGATCCTCGCTATTGCTAAGGGGGATCCTGTTCTCATGACCATCAACGGCAAAGACATCAAGCTCTCGGAGTTTGAGTACCTCTATCACAAGAACAACCAGCAACAGGTCGAGAAGGAGACCCTCGAGCAGTATGTGGACCGCTTTGTCCTCTACAAGCAGAAGGTGGCCGACGCCGAAGCTGCCGGTATTGACACGACCGAAGTGTTCATCAAGGAATTTGAGGGATACCGCAAAGACCTTGCCGCCCCCTACATGGTGGAGGATACGACCTACCACTGGCAGATGGTGACCGAGGCCTATGAACGCTACAAGAAAGAAATCGATATTGACCACTTCATGCTGCCGCTGGGCTCCACGCCCGAGGCTACCGAGGAGAGCATGGCCCTGATGGATAGCATCCGTAATTGCGTCCTCGCGGGCGAAAGATGGGAAACGCTGGTTGACCAATACTCCAGTGACCCGTCCAAGACTCGCAACCACGGCCATTACAGCTACATCAGTGCCGGCATGTTCCCCTATTCGTTCGAGAACGTGGTCTATAGCACACCCATCGGCGAGGTGTCCCGTCCGTTCAAGACCCCCTATGGCGTCCACATGATTCGCGTGAACAACACGCGTGACCGCAACGATGCCCATGCCAAGCATATCCTGCGCCTGTTCCCGCAGGATCCCACCCCCGAGCAGAAGGCTCAGTGCAAGGCCGAGATCGACTCCATCTATGCAGTGCTGCTGTCGGGTGCCAACTTCGAGGAAGTGGCCAAGACCTGTTCTCAGGACGGTAGCGCACGCAACGGCGGTGAGCTGGGATGGTTCGGACGCGGCCGCATGGTGCAGCCCTTCGAGAACATCGCTTTTGACCTGCCCGACGGAGCCATCAGCGAGCCCTTTGAGACCCAGTTCGGCTATCACATCATCAAGAAGGTGGCTCACGGCGTCGCTCCCTTGAGCGAGTTGCGCAGCGGCATCGAGAACGCCATCAGCCGTGATGAGCGTGCCGGCATGATTCGTGAGCGCCGCCTCAGCGATCTGAAGAACAAATACAACTATAGCCTCAACACGGCCTTTGAGTCTTTCCTGGACCAGACATTGGGCAGCAACGCCAGCAAGTATGATTCGGCTTACGTCGCTCAGAATATTGCTAACTCTGCCATGCAGTTGTTTACCTATGGTAAAAAGCAATCGGTTCTCGTGTCGGCTCTGGCACCGGTGCTGAACACCAAGACCCAGTTTGTGACGGGTGAGGATGCCAAGAAGTACATTCTGTCTCAGGTTGATGGTCTCGCCGAGAAGGCTCTCACCGACTACCATTCGCGTGAGCTGGTGGAGAGTAATCCCGAGTACCGCAACCTCATTAACGAGTACCGTGACGGCATGCTGCTGTTCGAGATCAGCAACCGCCGCGTGTGGAAGGCCGCCAACAAGGATACCGTAGGCCTGGAGCAGTATTTTGCCGCCCATCGCGACAATTACAACTGGACCGAGCCCCACTTCAAGGGTATCATCCTCAGTGCTAAGAACGACACCGTGCTCAACCTTGTCAAGGCCGACATGAAGGTGATGGCTGCCGACACCCTTACCGATGGCTTGCACCATAAGTACGGCAGCGACATCCGCATGGAGCGCATGGTCGTTAAGAAAGGCGAGAATACGCTGGCCGACTACCTCGGTTTCCATGAGGGAGAGAAGCCCGAGCGCAAGGGATATACCGAGTTCATGATTCTCGAGGGCGGTGTTATCGAACAGCCCGAGGAGATGGCCGATGTTCGCGGTGCTGTCACCAGCGACTACCAGGATGTGCTCGAGCAGCGCTGGAAAGAAGAACTCGCTGCTAAGTATCCAGCCAAGATCAACAAGAAAGTCCTCAAGCAGGTGAAATAAACTGAGCTTTGAGCTAAACCTGCAACAGGTGACATAATATGGAGCCTCGCATGAATCGTGGAACTCATGCGAGGCTTTTTTAGAATAATACAGCAAATAACCGTATAACCCTTTTTTATCCCCAGTGTATATATGAAAAAAAACGTTCTCACTGTCTTGATGAGTGTGGCCATGGCAGTTTTGGCCTGGGCGCAGCCTGCGTCTCTTCAGGTGCAAGAGCATGTTTTGGGCAATGGCATGAAGGTGTGGCTCAACGTGGACCACAGCCAGCCCAAGGTCTTTGGCGCAGTGGTCGTCAATGCCGGTGCCGTGGACTGCCCAAACACGGGTATCGCGCACTATTTTGAGCACATTATGTTCAAGGGAACCGACCAGTTGGGTACTGTCGATTATGCAGCCGAGAAGGTATTTCTCGACTCCATTTCAATGAAATATGATGAATTGGCACGCACGACCGACCCTGCTCAGCGCAAGGCCATTCAACATGACATCAACCAGCTGAACATCAAGGCCTCGCAGTATGCCATCCCCAACGAGTTCAACCGCTTGACTTCCAAATATGGCGGTTCGGGGCTGAATGCGGGAACTTCCTATGACTTCACGTTCTACCACAACACGTTCTCGCCGCAGTTTATCGAGCAGTGGTGCGAATTGAACAGCCACCGCTTGATTAATCCGGTATTCCGTCTGTTCCAGGGCGAGCTCGAGACAGTCTATGAGGAAAAGAACATGTACACCGATGATCCCGCTTCCATGATGCTGGAACAGATCACTTCCAAACTGTTTGATGGCACGCCCTATGCCTATCCCATCGTTGGCAGCACCGAGAACCTGAAGAATCCCAAGCTCTCGGACATGGAAGCTTTCTACAAGAAATATTATGTGGCTTCAAACATGGGCCTTATTCTGTCGGGTGACATCGACACCGCGAATATATTGCCGCTGCTGGAGCGCACCTTCGGCAGGCTGGAACGTGGCGTGAAGCCGGTAAGAGACAAGATTACGGTTCCTCCCATCCAAGGGCAGCCCGAGGTGAAGTTCTTGTTCCCGATGCCCATCATCGGCATGAGTGCGATGGTCTTCCGTGCGCCCACCGATTATGATGCCGATGCGCCGGCACTCAAGGTCGCCATGAACCTGCTCTCCAACGAGAATAAAACCGGCCTGCTCGACGAGTTGACAAACAAAAATCGTGTCTATCTATCCATGGCCCAGCACATGGGTTTCAATCAGACGGGTGCTATTATAGTTATGGTCGTTCCCAAACTCTTTTGCAAGGTCAAGACGGCCGAGAACCTGTGCCTCGACCAGGTCGACAAACTCCTCAACGGTGGTTTTACCGACGACCAGCTGCAAGCTGTCAAGAAGATGATGTTGAGTGACTATGAGTCGAGTCTTGAAACGATCTCCAAGCGCAGTGAGGAAATGGTGACCGCCATGTCGGCAGGCATTTCCTGGGATGAGTACATCAACCTCAAGCAGGGGGTGGCCGATGTCACACGCGATGATGTCATCAGTGTTGCACGCAAGTATTTCACCGGAAATTTCTACCGCTTCCACAAGAAGAACGGACGTGTCAAGGCCGAACAAATCGCCAAACCCGAATACACGCCGGTCAAACCCAAGAACAGTGATGCCAAGTCGGCCTTTGCCAGTCACTTGGAACAACTGCCTCATGTGGATGTCGCCCCGCGTCTGGTGGACTTTGACAAGGACGTGGTCAAGACCCCGATGAATGGCGGTAACGTGCTATATTCCAGCAAGAATCCGTTGAATGGCAACTTCTCGTTGATCATCAATTTCCACAAAGGCACCAAGCAGGACAAATTGCTTGAAGCCGCGGTAGATTATGTCGGTGAACTGGGTACCGACTCATTGGATGTCAAGGCATTTGGATCCGCTATGCAGGCTTTGGGAGCCAAGATGAATATGGCGGCTTCAGAAGAGTCGTCAACGCTGGTCATTCGTGGCGAAGACGCACAGCTGGAGGCCACGCTGCGTCTGCTCAGCCACTTTTTGGACAACATGAAGGCCGACAAGGAAAAACTTGACGATATCAAGGACGCTGCAGGCCCTTCGGAGAAGAGTTTCTGGGATGAGAGCCAGGAAGTGTTCGGAGCATTGGCATTCAAGGTGATGAGAGGCGACAACTCTTCCTATCTTACACGCTTGACCAGCAAGGAACTGAAGAAAACCAACCCCGAACAGCTCATTGCCTCGTTCAAGCAGCTGTATGATTGCCGTTGTGAAGTGCTCTATACGGGAACACTGCCGTGCCAGCAAGTGGCGGAATTGATAGGGGAAACCATGCCGCAACTCTCCGGTACACAAGAAAACCCTGTTCAGGAAAACGTTCTTGAGAATCCCCAGTCCCCCACAGTATATATCTACAACATGCCCTCTTCCCGCCAGACGATCATCGGCACCTACAGGCCGCTGGCCGATGTGGTGAGCGACCGCGACAGGGCTTGTTTGGAGCTGTGGGGCGAGTACTTCGGTGGCAGTATGTCGTCGGTGCTTTTCCAGGAGGTGCGCGAATTCCGTTCGATGGCCTATGCGGCTCAGGGAGCGTCCATGACCCCGTCGCTGGCCCGTTCCACCACCCCCAGCGGCTATATCTCTATCGTCGCTACCCAGGCCGACAAGTCGATGCAGGCGATAGCTTTGCTAGACTCCCTGTTCAGTGACATGCCCTTAAATGTCGAGAACATGGATGTGGCCTGCCAGAGCCTCCTCAACGAGGTCAATAACAGTTATCCTACTTTCCGTGGTATGCCGCTGTATATCTCCCAGGCTGAACGAATGGGCTACAATGCCGATATCAACACCAGTTTGGTCCAGCAGTTGCCCTCGCTCACGCGCGCCGATATCGAGTCCTTCTATACCACCCACATCAAGGGGCAGCCCTATCAGCTCATGATTGTCGGTGACATCAAGAAACTCGACCTCAAGGCGCTGGCCAAGTACGGTACCATCGTCAAGGTCAAGAAAGACGATATCTACCGCACCAAGCCAGTCCAAAAGAAGTAGGCATTTAACAAAGATTTTGGGTATTGTTTTTGTACTGCCCTCGATTTGCACTATCTTTGCAGTTTGAAATCAACCAAAACACCATATAGAAGTGAAACTGAGATTATTTGTAGCTTTGATGCTTGCCGTCGCCGCCCAGGTGATGGTGGCTCAAAATAATGTGGCCGAGGAAGTTGCGTGGGTCATCGGTGATGAGCCCATCTTCAAGAGTGACATCGAGGAGCAGTACCAGCAGGCTCTCTCTGAGCGCGTGCCCATCGAGGGTAACCCCTATTGTATCATCCCCGAGCAGATGGCCATCGACAAACTGTTCCTGGATCAGGCCCGCATCGACACCGTCGAGGTGCAGCAGTCGGCCATCTCCTCCGAAGTGGAGAGCCGCATCAACTTCTTTATCGCCAATCTGGGCTCCAAGGAGAAGGTGGAGGAATACTTCCGCATGCCCCTGCCGCGCTTGCGCGAGAAACTCAACGAGGTCTATAGCGAGCAGTACTGTATCCAGCAGGTGCAGAACGAACTGACCAA
This sequence comes from uncultured Bacteroidales bacterium, assembly GCA_902776955.1. GTDB lineage: Bacteria > Bacteroidota > Bacteroidia > Bacteroidales > Muribaculaceae > Sodaliphilus. The sequence goes on from CACYSG010000024.1 coordinate 21,057, forward strand.
GAACGTCAAGGCCACGCCTGCCGACGTGCGCCGTTTCTATAACAAAACCTCCAAGGACTCGCTGCCCTTTATCCCCATGCAGGTCGAGGTGCAGATCATCACCATCAACCCGGTCATTCCCCAGCAGGAAATCGACGAGGTGAAGTCCCGTCTGCGTGACTATGCCCAGCAGGTCAACACCGGCGAGCGCGAGTTCTCGACGTTGGCTATCCTCTATAGCCAGGACCAGTCTACCGCTGTATATGGCGGTGAGACGGGTTTCCAAAGCCGCTCGGTGCTGTTGCCCGAGTATGCCACTGCCGCGTTTAACCTCAATGACACCAAACGTGTGTCCAATATCGTCGAGACCGACGATGGCTACCACATCATCCAGCTTATCGAGAAGCGCGGTGACCGCATCAACACGCGTCACATCCTGTTGAGGCCTAAGGTCAGCGACAAGGACCTGACCGATGCGCTGGCTCGCCTGGACTCGGTTCGCACCGACATCCTCGACAACAAGCGCACGTTTGACGAAATGGCCCTGTACATCTCCCAGGATAAGGACTCGCGCAACAACAACGGCAATATGCTCAACGAGAAGACCCATAGCGCCCGCTTTGAGATGGCCGACCTCCCCGCCGAGGTGGGTAAGAAGGTGAGCACGATGCAGCCGGGTGACATCAGCGAGCCTTTTGTCATGCTCAACCCCAAGACGCGCCGCGAACAGGTCGCAATCGTCAAGCTCGTCAAGCGCGTTGACGGTCACAAGGCCGACCTAGCCGAGGACTATATGATTATCAAGGAAATGTGTGAGGCTAGCGAGAAATCGCGCATCATTCATGACTGGGTGGTCCAGAAGCAGAAGAGCGTTTACGTCTATATCGAGGAGGGCTGGCGCAACTGTGAATTCCAGTACGATTGGCTCAAGACGGGTAATCAAACCAAGTGACAGAATCTGAACGATGTACGGTTCACCTGACAAGCGGTTTCGTACCATCATCAGCTCCAGGGGGTGGCATGCCATTGCGGTGTGCTGCCTGATGGTCTTGTTGATGTCACCCGTGGTGTGGGCACAACGTCCCACACGTCCCAATCGCCCTGTCAGGGCATTCTCGCATCAACAGAACCAGAAACCCGCTCCCACCAATCCCCAACCGGCTCAGGCAGCCCGCCGTGGTGCCAAGGGCCCTAAGGTGAAGCGCATCACCCCCCAGATTCCCAAAGCTAACCGCAACCAGACGAACAAGGTGTTCCTCGAGAATGCCGATGTCCTCAGTGCCAACGAGGCCGTCAGCCTTGACTACCAGGTGCTGAAGGGCAATGTGCGTTTCCGCCGTGGTGACATGTACATGTTCTGCGACAGCGCCTATTTCTATGCCGAGACCAGTTCGCTGGATGCCTTTGGCCATGTGCGCATGACCCAGGGCGACACGTTGTGGGTGTATAGCGATGTGCTCCACTACTACGGTGACCAGGGTGTGGCCGAGTTGCGTCACAACGTCCGTCTCGAGAACCGCAGCACGACCCTGCTGACCGATGCTCTCGACTATGAGATCAATTCCAACGTGGGTTACTATTTTGATGGCGGAACCATTGTCGATAACCGCAACAATACCGAGTTGTCGTCACAGTATGGCCGCTATGAGCTCGATACCAAGCAGGCCGAGTTCTCGCGCAACGTCCATCTGATCAACGACCGCTATGAGATGTTCACCGACCTGCTGGATTACAACACCCAGACCCATATCGCCCACATCACCAGCGAAACCTACATCGTGAGCGACAGCAACACCATCAACACTACCAACGGCTGGTACAATACCAGTGCCGATGATGCGACGCTCTATGAACGCGCCCTCATCACGGCCAAGGATGGCAAGACGCTGCAGGGCGACACGGTCTATTATAACCGCAACCGTAACTATGGCGAGGCCCGGGGCAATGTGGTCATCACCGACCCCAGCAACAAGGTCATCCTTGACGGCGGATATGGCTACCACGACGACAATGCCCATTACAGCTATGTCACCAAGCGTGCCCGTGCCCGCGAGTTCTCCCAGAAGGACACCATCTATCTGCATGCCGATACCCTGTGTACGCTCATCAACCATATTGTCAACGATTCGGTCAACGATTCGGTGCGCGTGTTGCGGGCCTTCAATCAGGTGAGGTTTTTCCGCAGTGATGTCCAGGGCATCTGTGACTCGCTGCAGCTGAGCGAGGCCGACACCATTATCAATATGTACCGTCATGCTGTGGTCTGGAACCAGCAACGCCAGATATTCGGTGACGAAATCAACATCCACCTCAACGATAGCGCGGCCGATTGGGCTACCTTACCTACCGGCGGATTCATGGCCGAACACCTGGGCGAGATCTACTACGACCAGTTGAGCGGCAAGAAGATGAAGGCTTGGTTTGAGGAAAAGGAATTGCGCCGACTCGATGTTGACGGCAATGTGCAGGTCATCATGTATCCCCAGGAAAAGGATTCGACCTATAACAAGATGGTCAATGCCGAGTCAAGCTATATGCGCCTGAACCTCAAGGCCAAGCAGGAGGTGGACCGTATCACCATGTGGCCCGAGGTATCGGGCAAGGTGACGCCCTTGTTCCTGGCCAAGAAGGCCGATTTGTATCTGCCGCAGTTCCAGTGGTATGATGTCTTGCGACCCGCTTCGCCTGACGATATTTTTGAGTTAAGTGACGAGCAACGACGCGTATGGCAGTCGGTCGAGGGCGGCACACGCCGCCGTACGGGCAGCAATGCGTCGGTTGTTGACCAGCCTAGCTTGGGCACGACCGAAACATCAACCCAGTCAACCAGTATTGAGCCATGAGTGATGTGATCAAACTTCTGCCCGATTCGGTAGCCAACCAGATTGCCGCCGGCGAGGTCATCCAGCGGCCGGCAAGCGTCATCAAGGAGCTTGTCGAGAACGCCATCGACGCTCAGGCGACCCACGTCCAGATTATCCTGAAGGACGCCGGGCGAACCCTCATCCAGATTATCGACGATGGGGTGGGGATGAGCGAGACCGACGCGCGCCTAGCCTTTGAGCGTCACAGCACAAGCAAGATACGTACCGCCGATGACCTGTTCACGCTCCGCACCATGGGATTCCGTGGCGAGGCGTTGGCCTCAATTGCCGCCATCTCGCAGGTGGAGCTGCGCACACGTCGCCACGATTCCCAGCTGGGAACCCGCCTGGTCATCAACGCTTCCCATTGCGAGAGCCAGGAACCGGACATGTGTCCCGAGGGCAGCAACTTCATGATCAAGAACATTTTCTTCAACGTGCCGGCACGACGCAAGTTCCTCAAGTCCAATCAGGTGGAGTTGAGCAATATCGTGAAGGAGTTCGAGAAACTGGCCTTGATCAATAACGAGGTGGAATTCACACTCATGCACAACGGCAACCTGATGTACAAACTGGCCAAGGGAACCTTCCGTCAGCGCATCACTGCCCTGATGGGCAGCAACCTGGACCAGCAGTTGTTGCCGGTGTCCATCGATACGTCGATTGTCAAGGTGCAGGGCTATATCGGCAAGCCCGAGAACGCCCGCAAGCGCAACGCCTTGCAGTTCATGTTCGTCAACGAGCGATTCATGCGCCATCCTTATTTCCACAAGGCGGTGATGTCGGCCTATGACCAGCTCATCCCCGAAGGCGAACAGCCCAATTACTTCCTGCGCTTCACGGTAGACCCGCAGTCCATCGACGTGAACATCCATCCCACCAAGACCGAAATCAAGTTTGAGGACGAGATGCCCATTTGGCAGATTCTGGCCGCTGGCGTGAAGGAGACGCTGGGCCGTTTCTGCGAGGTTCCGTCTATTGATTTCGACACGCAGGACGCACCTGCCATTCCGGCCTATAGCGGCCATGTAGAGGTGCACAGGCCCGAGATTGAGGTGGACCCGAGCTATAACCCGTTCAAGAGTCCTGCCCAGGGTGCCTCCTCAAGTCCGTCGCGCCATCATGCCGCCGACCGTCAGCCCATGAGCAACTGGGACGAGCTGTTCGCCAACTTTGAACGCAAGCGCCGCGACGGCATGGATCAATCCTCGGCTGAGCCCTCGGTTGTGGCTGGTGACGAGCAGCAACCCGTGCTGCCCTTAGGCGACTTGCAGACGGCCTATCTCCAGCTCAAGGGACGTTATATCCTCTCGCCCGCCAAGTCGGGTCTGATGATCATCGACCAGCATCGCGCCCACGTGCGCATCTTGTTTGATCGTTATATCAGCCGCATCCATGCCGATGACCTGTCGTCACAGACCATCCTTTTCCCCGAGGTCTTGCATCTGAGCGCCGCCCAGGGTGCCGCCTTGCGTGAACTACTTCCCGATATGGAGAAAATGGGCTTTGTCATCACCCCGTTGAACGATAATGACTGGGCCGTGAACGGCATCCCCTCGGGCTTGGAGAATGTTGACGCCTCATCGATGGTTCATCAGATAATCGAGTCGGTGGACAATGGCGGCATGCCCGTCAAACGCCTGGTCATGGAGCACCTGGCGCTCTCGGTCGCCCGTGCGGCGGCAATTCCTGCTGGCCGTGTGCTCCAGCAGCAGGAGATGGACAAGCTGGTGGGCGACCTCTTGAGCTTGCCCGAACCTAATTACACCCCCGATGGGAAAACAATCATCACCGTCATTCCCATAGAACAGATCTCTAAAATGTTTTAATCATGTTTGACTTTCAACACATCACCCAGGAAACCGACCTATATAACCTGCATACCCACACGCAATACTGTGACGGGCACGCTCCGATGGAGGAGTTTGTCGTCGAGGCCATACAGTTGGGGTTCACCCATCTGGGCTTTTCGCCCCATTCCCCCATCTCGGTCGAGAGCCCGTGCAATATGACCCGCGAACAGGTGCAGGACTATTTTAACGAAATCGAACGCTTGCGGCGCGCCTATGGTGACCGCATCCATCTATACACCTCAATGGAAATCGATTATGTCAGCGTGGGTGACGGCCCTGCCAGTGACTATTTCAGGCAGTTGCCTCTCGATTACCGCATCGGCTCGGTCCACTTCATCCCGGCGATTGATAATCCTGAAGTGATGGTGGACATCGACGGCAAGTTCCCGGCCTTCAAGGCCCGCATGGGAAAATATTTTGAATGGGACATCGAGTATGTGGTCAAGAAATTCTTCTCGCAGATGATGGCGATGGTCGAGGAGGGCGGTTTTGACATCGTGGGCCACATGGACAAAATCGGGTTTAATGCCAGCCAGTACCGCGACGGCATCGACGAGGAACCGTGGTTTGACAAGCTTGTGATCGACCTGTTCGAGAATATCATGGATCACGGCTTGACCATCGAAATCAATACCAAGTCATGGCTGCAGCACAACCGTTTCTATCCCAATCTCAAGTACTTCGGGATGCTCAAGCGCTTCAATGCCCCGGTGGTGGTCAACAGCGATGCCCATTATCCCACGTTGCTCAACAGCGGCCGCATGGAAGCCCTCAAGCTCCTCAGTGTCCTGTAACGCGCGGTGGGAACAGGAGACAATTTTCACGATAAATACAAGGATTTAACGGCTATGAGACTGAATACAAGGATTATAAGGGCGGCGATGCTGATTATCGCCTTGTTGCCTAGTGTGTTGTGCGCCCAGGATTTCACCAACAAGGATACCTTGCGCTATGTTGATGCGATGCATTACCGCATGATCAACTGGGCGTTTGACCGCACGCTGGCCTCGCGCATCCCGTTGAATTTCAAGGACAGTGTGCGTCCCACGCTCTGGGACAGGGCCTATTGCACCAGCGGCAAGGGTTTCCGCTTTGCCACCAACTCGACTGCCATTGCGGTGCGCTACAACCTGTTGACCAATATGCACATGATGCACATGGCCGACACCGGCATCAAGGGAACCGACCTTTACATCTGGGACGAAGATACCCGTAGCTGGCAATTTGTGAACTGCAATCGTCCGGTACGCATCGACAACGACATCCGTCCCCGTCAGGACTCTATCCAGAGCAAGGTCTATGTCGACCGCCTCGACGGCAAGATGCACGAGTACATGATTTATCTGCCGCTTTACGACGGTGTGCGGTGGATCGAGATTGGCGTGGATAGCAGTGCCGTCATCACCCAACCCGTGCTCAACTCGCCGCAGGTGGGCAAGAAGTTCATCTTTTACGGCACGAGCATCCTGCAGGGAGGCTGCGCCTGCCGGCCGGGCATGGTGGCCACGAGCATCATCCAGCGTGACCTGGATGTGGAGTGCGTCAACCTGGGCTTCAGCGGCGAGGGAAAGATGGACTCGTGCATGGCACGGGCCATGGCGTCGATTCCCGATGTGGCGGCCTATATCCTTGATCCCATCCCCAACTGTACCAAGGACATGTGCGACACGCTGACCTATGGTTTCGTCAACATCCTGCGCACGCTGCGTCCCGAGGTGCCCATCTTCATGGTCGAGGGACAGATGTACAGTTACGCCAAGTACAGCGGCTTCTACAGCGAGTACCTGCCCGCCAAGAATAACGAGTACCACAAGAATTACCTCAAACTCAAGGCCGACAACCCCGACAACCTCTACTATATCACCTGTAAGGACCTCTACGGCCCCAACAACGAGGGAACCGTCGACGGCATCCACCTGACCGACATCGGCTTCTGGTGGTATGCCCAGAAACTCGAGCCTTACCTGCGTGCCGTGCTCAATGGCACCCCCATCCCGCAGGAGCCCGGCGTTGACGACCCCCGTTAACTTTTAACTTTCTCACGCTAAGCCGCTAAGTGCATGATAAATAATGCTTAGCGCCTTTGCATCTTAGCGTGGGGCAAAACGAGAGACATGATAAAGAAGAAGAGCCATTACATACAAGACCTCATCCTTGAGGGCGAGCACGAGCATCAGGATTTCAAGTACCAGATCACCGATGCCCGCAAGATTGCCCGCTCCATTGCCGCCTTTGCCAACAACAGCGGAGGCCACCTGCTCATCGGCGTCAAGGACAACGGCAACATCGCCGGAGTGCGCAGCGAGGAGGAAATCTACATGATCGAGACCGCCGCCCAGATGTATTGCCGCCCCGAGCAGCACGTGACCTTCAAGGTCTTTAACATCAACGGCAAGTCGGTGGTCAAGGCCGATATCGCCGAGGCCATGGAAAAGCCCGTCGAGGCTCCCGACGACAACGGCAACTGGCACGTTTATTACCGCGTGGCCGACGAGAACATGCTCGCCAGCCGCCTGCACGAGCGCATCATGAGCAACGAGACGGCCATCGAGGAGACCCGCACCGCCGAGACCATCAGTTACAGCGAGCGTGAGCAGGTGCTGCTCGACTACCTGCGCAACCACGGCGGCATCACCCTCGACGGCTACATGAAGCTGGCGCACATCAGCGAGGAAACCGCCACCCGCATCGTTGTCGCCCTCCACAGCATGGGCGTCCTCTCCCTCCAGTATCACGACGGCAAGTGCCTCATCGTGGGAAACTAGTCACTATCCATTAGTCTATCCATCTATAGTATCTATAGTAACTATAGCAAGATAAAGCCGCTGGGAACAATCGTCCAGCGGCTTTATTGATTGGGATGTTGCGGTCGGTTAGAAGGGCAGGTCGTCGCCCATGCCACCCTGGTCGAACGTGTTGTCGACGGGAGGTGTGGGAGCTGCCATGCTGGCATCAGGGGTCGGGGCGGGAGCAGGCTCACCTGCTGCGGGCGGGTAGGGTGCGGGTGCAGCGGCAGCCATGTTCGGGTCTTCCTTCATGGCCTTGAAACCGCGGATGTCGGTGTACCAGCGGCCGTTGAACTCGCGGCTCTCGATGTCGTAGCTCAGCGTGATGACATCACCCACCTCGAGCGGATACTGGTCGGCACGATCCCCGAAGAAGTCAAACTTCACCTTGCGGGGATAGCTGTCGAGCGTCTCAAGCACATATTCCTGCTTCTTCCAGGCGTTACCGGCCTTGGAAGTGCCGCTCTGCAACTCCAGTTTCTGGATAATCTTTCCTTTAATGTCCATATCTTTATTTAAAAGTTTAGAGTTTAGGGTTTAGAGTTTAGAGTATAGAGAGTTTAGTGTCAGGATGGCGGATGCCTCTCTAAACTCTATCCTCTAAACTCTAAACTGCGAGCAACGCTCGCTTATTTGCTTTCCTCGGCGATGACCTTGAGGATGTTCTGAACTTGCTTCCAGGCCTTCTCCACGGCGGGGATGTGGCAGCGCTCGGCGGGCGAGTGCACGTCACGCAGCGTGGGACCGAAGGAAATCATCTCCATGTCGGGACGGGCCTTCAGAAACAGACCGCACTCCAGACCGGCGTGGATGGCACGAACCTCGGGACGAACACCGAAGAGCTTCTCCCACGAGTCCTTGGCAACCGAGAGCAGGTGGCTGTCGCTGATGGGCTCCCAGCCCTGGTAGCCACCCTCGCTGATGATTTCGTCGGCACCAGCCATGCGGAAGATGGTCTCGCACCTGTGGGTCAGGTCATACTTGCCACTCTCTACCGACGAGCGGTGGAACATCTCCACAGCAATCTGGTTGCCCTCGCGCATCTTCACGCTGGCGAGGTTGGTCGAGGTCTCAACGAGGCCGGGAATCTCCATGCTCATGGCGTCGATACCGTGAGGAGCTACATAAACGGCGTTGACAACGCGGCGGGCGGTGTCTGTGTCGATGATGGTCTCGGGAGCATCAACGCTCTTGCAGGTGATTTCCATCTTAGGCTCGGTGCGCTTGTACTCGTTCTTCACCTCGGCGATGAAGGTGTTGAGCACGACGCTCAGCTTCTCCTTGTCCTCGGGCTTGATACCGATAACCAGGGTAGCGGCGTGGGCGATGGCATTGTGCAGGTTACCGGCGTCGATCTTGGCCAGTACATAGTCCATATTGTCACCGATGTTCCACAGCAGGCGGCTGCTCAGCTTGGTCGTGGTAGCGAAGCCCAGGTGGATGTCGGCACCGCTGTGACCGCCGTGCAGGTGCTCAAACTTGATCTCAAAGTAGGTGAGATCCTTGGGAGCGGCCTCGGGCTTGTAGTTGAACTTGAAGATGCTCACCAGACCACCGGCGCAACCCATGGTGATGACGCCATCCTCCTCCTCGTCGAGGTTGAGCAGATAGTCGCCCACGAGCATGTCGGCCTCGATGTTGCTGGCACCGGTCAGACCGGTCTCCTCGTCAACGGTGGCGAGAGCCTCCAGGGGACCGCACTGCAGCGTCGGCTCGATAACGGCGGCCAGAGCGATAGCCAGGCCCATACCGTCGTCAGCACCCAGCGTGGTGTTGTTGGCACGTACCCACTCGCCATCAATGATGGTCTCAATGGGGTCGGTGTCAAAGTTGTGGGTCGAGCCGGGACCTTTCTCGGCGACCATATCCATGTGACCTTGCAGCACGATGCCCTTGCACTTCTCGTAGCCGGGAGCGGCGGGCCTG
>CACYSG010000025.1 GCA_902776955.1 uncultured Bacteroidales bacterium
GCTCCAAAAGTCTAACCCATCTTCATTGATGTCCCTTGGTACATCCCATGATTCAAGATTAAACGCAAGAAACTCTCCTCCTTCGCCATAGCGATTTTTGATTATCGTCAAAGGAGAGATGTGAATGTCATTGTCTGTTAATTCTTCCATATTTCAATTATTATTAGTGATTTTTCGCCACAAAAGTAAAAGGCACCTCGGCCATTCTGCGGCAGAGTTAAAAATTTTTCAGCCGTTGAGTAGAGCGATGGCTCGGTCGGCCAGTAATTCGGTTAATCCATCAAATGGATTGGTCAAGATGAAACGAGGTAACCGTGAATCCAGTATCACATACTCATAGTCAATGATGACGTAACGAGCGTCCTGGGTGGCATTCTCGAAAAGCCAAAAGTCTATTTCAATGCCTTTGCTTTGTCTCGCATCCAGGCCGTTATCGTCAAGTGACCAACTGGCACTGACAATCGACGGTGTGACGGCAATCACGCGACCAGGCAGTTGTCGATCCGTCCACATGTCCTGCATCGCCTCCAGCCCAAGGTACTTCCAAGATGATTCAATGACGATGTCAGCACGAGTTGAATCAATGACCCGCTTTAACTGTTCAACGGCCACCGGATCAAAGAAAGGCCCATGTTTGTCTCGAGATGGTTTCCCCTGAGACATCAGCAAATCCTGATAAAACTCAGTATTCAGCACACCATCAAAGTCAAGAAACAAATACTTGTCCATGGAATCTGTGGCAGATGAGCCGTTAGAACTATGACAAAGTCTTTAAAATAATGACTTCCATCAATGAGGGCATCCCAATCCCAATAGTCGATAAATTTATCAATGGTGTTCTCCGTAATAAGAGAAATGTTATTTGATAACAGAGTCCAATCCCATTTATCTTTGAATTCTTCAAGATGCGCTTCGGTGAACCATTCCACGCTTCCATATACTTGTCCAGACAATCTTTTCCAATCCACTTTTTTTGAGAATTTTTGAAGCATCGGTATTGTCCATATAATATTTGTGTTTGCTGATATCTCTTCCCAATCAACTTTATCACAGTATTTCTCTAAAAGTGTTTCTGTCCAAGCAAAATTCTCTGATAGCTCTTTCCAAGCCTGTTCAGTAGCAATTTGCTGCATAAACTCGTCATTAATTGTCGTAGCCATATTGTTGTTCTTTTAAAAGTTAATAATCACGATGCAAAGAAAAAGACCACCTCGGCCAATCTGTGGCAGAGGTGCGTCCTGATGATTATTTTTCTCGAAAAAACTTATACGATGGGGTCTGGGCAGTAGTCCTTGCGCTTACAGGTTTTGCAGTGCTTGCCGATCCAAACGTCGTCAAACTGCTTCATGGCCTGCTCGGCGATTTGAGGATTATCGGTAAGGATGCCGGTTTCGAAGTTGCGCTTATCGCTGCTCTTCATGCCGATGCCTGCACCCGTAAGGTTAGCGCTGCCGATATACACCTCCTCACAGTCAAAGACCAGCATCTTGAAGTGAACCCGGGGGCACAGCACCCGCTCCAACCGGTCATACAGCACGGGATACCTGTCAAAGTCCTCCCTAAAGTTCGGCCCCGGCTCCTTGCACCCGACCAAGCACTTTCCCATAATGGTCACTATTTGAAATGAACTGAATCATTCTTCAGTCTGATTGATATTAGCGAGTTTGTTATCCATTATTTTCGAATATTCTTCAATTAAGTGATGCTCTATAATCTTAGTTAATTCATTATCAATTATATCTTTTATCCTAGTTCCCTTAACCATATCTGTTAACGAATCTATGCCATCCCACCATCTCATGTTCCCTGGGAAAAGTTTGAATCCATATGGCCAACTTATATTAATTCCATCAGTCCAGCCCTCAAATTGCCCCACTACCTTCCGGTGGCTTTCTGGATAGCCATCAGCCACAATACCATAATAAACTGTATTACTCTCATTTTGAATTTGAAAGTAGCATTTGTCATAGCCATGAAGTTTGAAGCAAATATCTTTATAATTTAGGTTGCGTGTTCCTAATGCAACGAAATCTTTATCATAAGAGAAACGCATATTGTGTTTCTCTGCCAGTTCACGAAGAACACTCTCAATAAAATTCATTCTAATAGTCCGACCAATGTCCTCAGACAAAGATATAATTTCAAGAGTTGCATCAATATTTGCCTCATTGGTGAGCAATTCTAACATTGATTGCTTGTTTATTTCACTCATATTTCTAGTTATTATATTAAGATTTGTTTGATATTGCGCTATTGTTTCTCTTACTCTTGGGAATAATGCCGCTATGCTAATACAATGATTTAGCCATTGATAAATATATTCTTTATAGCTAATGCGGAAATAATCAACTTGATTATTGGTTGAATACTCACTTGCCTCTTTACTATCCAAAGTTAAATAAAGTAGAACGTACTTTAAAGAGTTCTTTTTCGCAAAATTCTGGTATCTAAGCAATTGTTTATATTGATCTCCTGCATTAATCTTATTCTCGATTATTATGGCATGATTATTATCATCACGAATCAGCAAATCAATACGTCCACCTTCTGTGTAATCTTCAGAAATTTCTCCAATAGGATATTCAACACTCACTTTACAAGTTTTGGTGTCTATCTCAAATTCTGGATCAACTTGTTTAATTATAGTATCAACAAAGGCTTTAAGAAATCCATCTCCAAGGCCATGATCACCATTAGGATTCAACAACTCACCCAAGAACGCAGAATGCAACCGGACCTCACTTGTGGATAGCCCAAGCACACTGAATACATTAAAATTTTCGCCTCGTATGCGTTTCTCCTCTTGTTGCGTCCTCTCTTTTACAACAATCTCTGAAATTTGCTTTAATAATGTCTCTATGTTTGTCATCGTCTAAACGAATTTAGTTTTAAGCGATTATTGCTTGCAAAGTTATTAAATCCAAAACTCTTTTCCAAAAAAATACCAAGCCAACGTTATAGCAATTCCAGTGCTATCCAGGCGCAGGCTTCGGCGTCGGCGAGGGCATGGTGGTGATTCTCCATGCAGAAGCCGCAGGCGGCAGCCACGGTTTGGAGCTGATGGTTTTCCAGGTCGGGTTGCAAGCGGCGGGATGCGGCAAGCGTGTCGAGGAACTCGTACTCGGGATAATCCATCTGATAGGTGCGGAAGACGGCGCGAAGGCAACCTTCATCAAAGGGTCGGTTGTGGGCCACCAGCGGGAGGCCTTTGATCAAAGGCTCAATCTGTGCCCACACATCTGGGAAGACTGGGGCATTGTCTGTGTCAGTACGGCACAGGCCATGCACCTGAGTACACCAGTAGTTATAATAGTTGGGCTCGGGCTGGATGAGCGAGTAGAACTTGTCCACAATCTCCCCGTCCTGGACAATGACCACACCAACCGAACATACCGATGAACGGGCATTGTTGGCGGTCTCAAAATCTATAGCTGCAAAGTCGTTCATTTCAGTTTATAGTTTCTAGTCCTTAGCTGTTTTGGGAAGCGTAATTTATGGGATGGTATAAGTTCAACATGTCATTGATTCTCTCCGCCATCTCTTCGCGGAGCCACTTGGGCTCAAGCACTTCCACTTTGTCGGCGTTCCACAACAGTTCCTGCTGGAAATCAAATGTGGGGCGAAGATAGTATTTAAATATGCTGTACTCGTCGTTGCGTTCCTCCTCCTGCTGCGACCGATGGATCTTGAGGTCGCGGAGGTAGTTGGCTTGCTTGGCATTCACTTTTAGCTTCACTATCTCTTTATCATAATCCTCGCTTCGAATCACACCGATAAAACCATCGAAATAGGCCTGAACGTCCCAATCCTTTGGCATGGTGAAGGTTGCCTCGGTTTTCTCCAGTGACAAGATGCGGTCAAGGGCGCAAATCCAAATCTTGGCATCCTCTTTATCGACATGTTTACGAACAACCACGTACCATCGCTGGCGGAACAGCTTCAGGCAAAGTGGCTGCACATCATAGTTTTTCTCGTGGTCTTCCCAATAACTCTTGTAAGTGATGTTAAGCACCCGGTTCTCCTTCATCGCGTCGATGATAGGCTGCAGGTACAGTTCTCCCGAGGGCACATACTCAAGCTGGATCCTGTCCTTGATGCCCATGCAACCCGTCAGAGCATTGCTCACCGTGAACGTGTTGAACAACCACGACTGCAGTCCGCCCTCGTTGATGTCCTCCAGGTTCTCAATGTAGTAGCAATATCCCGCACACCGCTCGTTCTCGATAAAGACCCCGAACAAGTCCCCGATGTTATTCACCCACCGCTTGAAGGTGCGGATGGACATATCTTCGCCTCGGCTCATACCAACGTCATGGCGCCAGCGCTCATTGATCTCCTTGAACGAAATCCTCCCTGCCCGGTAGATCGTATCAATCAACCAGACATACTTCCTCATCAGGCTCGGTCCCCTCTCATTATTAGCCATAATTCACACGTTTTTTATTATCACACCGCAAAGATACAACAAACCTCGGCCATTTCGTGACCGAGGTTTGTTATTTTTCTTCCATTAAACAAATAATTGAACACTAGCGCACCTATTCTGAGGGGGGGGATTCGCGCTTATAGTACAACTGGGCCGTTGTGTTCTTGCATGCTCATCTCTTATTCATATCTTACATTTTGTGTTGTCCTTGATGATGGTATTATCAGTTATTTCTTATTCTCGGTTTAGTCGTCTGGGGCGCAGATGAAGCCCAGGTCGTAGAGTTCGTCCTGCTCTTCATCGGACAAGTTGCGGTATTCTTCATCGCTGATGAAGCGCTTGTCCATGGTGACGCGGCCCTTGACACCGTCCTTGATGAAGGTGAAGTCTTCTCCGATGCCATTGTCAATGATGTCGTCATACTCGGGTGAGATGTAAACCAGTGAACCCATGCCGATGATGCCGTATTTGTCGTTGTCGCCCTTCAGAATGATATGGTCGTCACAAGGCCTGTAATAGTTGACCAACTCGTAAGGGGTGAAGACTTTGCCCAATACTACGATGGCAAAATGATGGAGGTCTTCGGACTTGAAGGCGATATTGAAAAGGGTGAACGGGATGGGTTCCACATAATGGAATTCAAAGTCTGTGCTCGGCGTCCCCTTGCCGTCACGCTCAACCAGAGCGAACTTGCCTCCTTTCTTTGCCCCCACGAGCATCATGGGCAGATAATAGGGGCGCGGCATGAGGAAATCGTCATAGATGGCGGGCACGACCACTTCGCCACGGACATTGCGCAGGCCCTTCTTGCCATTCTCTTCAAAGACCTCGTCCAGCCAGTCATATCCAAACATCAGCTCATCCTGCTCCTGCATAAGGCTCAAATAGTTGTCGGCTTCTGGCCCGACGCGTTTAATCTCGGCTGTGAGGAAATCCAGCCTGTCGGCCTGTACTGCTGTCGCTCTCGGTGTTTTTTCTTTGTCGTTCATCGTTGTTTTGGCTTTATTGTTCATTGAGTTTGTTTTCGTAGAATTCATTGTTCTCTATCACCAGATAGGAGCCGTTGCCCAGCGCGTCGCACAGCCACAGGTTGTGCGGGATGTCGCTTGAGTCCTTCACATTATAGCACCGTTCCACTGGTGTATGGCCGACCACTTGGTCATAGCCCGGAATCATCACGTCGACCAACGTCGTCGGGCGAATCCATGTGGGAGGCTGTTCGGGGGAGGTACCATAGATATCCCTCGGATTGCTCGAGCTGAATCCAAAGCGTTCGGAGGGTTCGAGTGAGTTGATGCCGTCCAACGTGAGTCGGTTTGACTCAAGCCACTTCGTCGAAATCCCTGCATGGCTAAATATCGTATTGCCCATGATGTGGATCCACTGGGTCTTGGCGAGGAACTCCTCTTTGAGATCGACCATCAACTCAGCAACACGAGCGAAATAGCCGCTGCATTCCGCCCAGTAATAGCCCAGATGCTGCAGGTCGTGATTGCCGCGTAGCAGAATGGTCTCGGGATAGAGGTCCTTGAAGTGCAGGATTTCCAATAGGTTTGATACCTGATCGGACTCGGAAATACATTCATGGGTCGACACATAATCCCCCAAGAAGATGACCTGATTGGGTTGTTCCTTATCAATGATATCCTTCCACACCGTTCGACCATGGATGTCGCCTAACACAATGATTTTCGTGCTATTTTTGTCGATGTTGTTCGTCATAACGTTACTTTAAAGTGTTTGAATCTGTTTTCTGTGCTGTCTCTTTGAGAATCTCCTTCAAGACAGTCCAATGAGGCAGCCCTTGGGGATTACGGATGCTGTAGCCGCAGTCGCACTCGGGACAATAGGCACAAATTTCCCAGTAGCCACCACCATTGACGTGCCCAGCAAAATAGTAGATAAAGGTCTCATGGCCGCGCTCGGGACACTTGCACCGGTACTCGCTGCGTTGCCAGCATTGCGCCAATTGAGAGATGCTGACATCCCGCTTGTAGGCACACGCCCCAAGGCCGCCAGCGCTAAATCGCGTGATGATTCGGCCGAATTGCTCGGGATTAGCCAATATCATTTCGCGATTGCGATACACGTCGCCAATCGTCCACGCTTCCACGTCAACATTTCCAGTAGCTTTAACGTCATCTATCTTGTTCATATTGTCTATTATGGTTCATTTTGAGGTAAATGCTTGGGCAATGACTTGGGGGGCGATCATTGCCCAAGCGCGGTAAACAAAGCGATACTTAGAGTGAAGTTAGGCTTATGAGGCCATAGCAAGAGTTGTTGCCGACTTCAAGTGGAAGTGCTTGGTGAAAGCGGCCATCAAGAGTTCGGCTTCGGCACGGTCGAGTTCAAAGAGCGACACTTCGGTCTCTTCATTGCAGAGCATACACTGTACGCCCTTGTTGTAGAAATAGTTGTGGATACGGTTCACCAGATACGGATTGCTGTTTTTGATAGAGATGGTCATAGAAAAACTTGATTTTATGGTTTGACATGAATGTTGAAGTCAATTTGTTAATTCAGCTTTTCACGCCACGAAGCCCACACGGCGGCGCTCAGTCACCGATTTCATCACGGGGTCGTTGATGCGCTCTTCGCTGCAGAGGGTTGTCAGTTCGCTCAAGCGGTCGGCCTGCTCAAGTTCGCCCAAGATGCCGTCGATGGCGAACTTGCGAGCCACATTCTCAATCTGCCCGCCGCTGAAGTCGAATCCTTCGGCCAGCGTCTTGCACTCGTTGTCGTCCAGCTCGGGAAGCATTGCGTGCCAGATGTGTTCCCTCACGTCGGCGTCGGGTCGCTCGAACTCCACCTTGTAGAGGAAGCGGCGCTCGAAGGCGCTGTCCAGATTCTCAGTCAAGTTGGTGGTGGCAATCATAATGCCGTTGAGGGTCTCCATTTCTTGCAAGATGATGTTTTGGATGGAATTCTCCATTTTGTCAACCGCATTCTGCGCACCACTCTTGCGGATGCCGATGATGGCGTCGGCTTCGTTAAACAGCAGAATGGGGGCCACTTTGGCCTTGGCAACAATGCCGCGGTACTTGTCGAAGACGGCCTTGATGTTCTTCTCGCTGTCGCCCACCCATTTGCTCTTGATCTGCGGCACCTCGATGGCCATCACGTCGCGGCCAGTCAGTCGAGCAAGCTGATAGACGGTCTCGGTCTTGCCCGTGCCCGGTCCGCCGTACATCAAGCAAGTGAGGCCGCAGCGGTTGTAGCGCTCCCTCATACGCTCGACCAATACCTTATACTTCTCTTGATCGAGAAAGGCGCGCAGCTTATCCACTTGCTTGCCCACCTTGGCGCTGTAGTACAACTCCTTGGCAGCGATACTCTCGGCATGGATGACACCGCTCAACTCCTCTTCCTTGACGGTAAGGTTGACCGAGGCCAGCAACTCGGTGCGCGCTTTTGCGGTCAATGTGAAGCTGCTGGTGTCGGCAATGCCGTTATTGCACGTAAACTCCAGCAAGCCCTTGATCATTAACTCATTACGGCCAACGCGCATTTGTGACTTGAAAAGGGCGAACTCCTTTTTGCTAGGATATAGGCTTTCCAAGTCAAAGAAGTTGAGGTATGGGTCGTCTTCGTTGACCAGCTTGTCGCAGAAGAAAAGCAGCAGCAAGCGGTTGTTGGGGCAAAGGCCATAGCGCTCTATCCTGTCCACGATGTCCAAGCCCGGATTCTCTTGGAACAAATCGTTTACTTCTTCAAGGAGCAAGCCTTGCTTGATGCCTTCTTCTTCCAACTCGTCATAGAACTCGTGGAAGTAGCTCAACAGCCCCACGGTGTCTTCGCACTTGCGATGAGGCACATCATAATCGGTGTTGGTGGTGAGTGCCTTGATGACACGGCCGGGTATGACATAAGACGAGGTCTTGTCACGGAAGCCGCTAGTGAGCGTCAGCAAGCGACGACGCACGAGGCCATTCAAAACCTCCACGAGTGCCAATGCTTGCGCCTTGCTGATTCGCAGCGCCCTTGCGAAATCATTGTAGTCGATACAGTTGGGGCCAAGTTCAACGCAGATGCAGAATACCACGGCCTGAAGCGGAGTCACCCCCAAGCGCTTGGCCAGATAATCGACATTGTTGCCACACGCCTTGGTCAAGTCGATGTCTTCGTCGTTGCCGTTCTCATGGACATAGTTGGAGAGCTTGGTGTTGATATTGTCGATTGCCTCCAGCAGTGTTTTGGGCTTCTTGCGAGTACCGAGGCTGATACCCTTTGACTTGCCGCTCTCTGCTGCCAGACCGTCTTCTTCGGTAATAGTGATGTTCTTCTTCGTCTTCATACTCTGGTTCTTGTTGATGATTTGTAATTGTTAATTGATCGGATTACTGCGATTTTCAAATAATTATTTACAAATTTCTAATATTAATACACACAAGCCTGGTGGCCGATTTCCTAGGGCACCTTCGCTCAACCGCCGAGTGCGGTTGAAAAGAGGCGCTGAATCCATTGCGACAGTTGTTGAGCCGTCACACGTCTAATCAGATCAAAATGTCTTAGAGTATTTTCACAAACACCTATCTTTCAGCAAGATAGCAATCTCCACCTTCAAAACAGGTGTCTATGAAGGCACGAATGAGACGGCTTTTGCCCCGTCTCCAGCAGTTTTAACTTTGATTATAGATTAATTTGTTCATACCATTGCCTAAATCTTAGTGCAAAGGTATGTAAAACATTTAAATTATGCAACTTCTGCGCGTTAATAATTGTAAACAGCATTAACTTTTTTGCTCTCCCATTTCCTCTTTATTATTACATAATAAAGGACAGCCCTAAAGTAGCCGCAAACAAAGGATCACCCCTGGCAACGAGACCAACTCACACACCATTATCCCGAGACATGAACCTGTTACTGTTTTTCCTCAATAGTTATCAATGGGGCCTCGGCCAATTTCGGCCAGCAATTCATCTGGTTGTTCGTCTGTCATGTCCCATGTCAGTTTTGGTCTTTATTTGTTTAAGTATTGATGGTTGCTCAGATACTCTACTACTGAGGGCCAGTCGGGGAATTTGGGTGAGCCAAATTGGATCAGTTCGCCCTTGAACTCTTTGGCGCCGTTCTTCTCGCGATCGTCAATCAGGAAGTCGCCGCGGTTGAGGTCCTTGTGGTGGGAGATGATGAGGCGCTTGTAGAAGATGGAATCTTCGCCCTTGCCGAAGTGGCGCTGCACCCACTCCAACTTGTCGGTCCAAGCCGACGGGTTGAGCCACGGGGCCGTGGAGAGGATGTAGAGGTCGAAGAACTTGTTCAGTTCCTGCATGGCCTCGATGGCACCGGGCATCGGGTCCATCAGCGAGAAAATCCCCGGGATTTCATCGTAACAGGGCTTGCCGGTGCCGTCATCGGCATATTCAGCCTTGACCGCTTCGGGCACTCGATCAAGTCCGCTCTGGAAATCAACCAGGACATTGTCCATGTCAACATACACGATTTTTCCGCATTTCAAACTTGTGTTTCTGCTAATTTTAAATCCCATAATCTATACTGTTTTTTAATTGGTGATTTCTACTCCCTTCAAGTGAGCATTTCGGATACCTCTCATTATTATATGATTTGTTCGTTTCAACAAACGATTGGAATTTTTCCGAGATAAAATATACTGAAATTTATTTAGGTGACCAAATTTAAATGAATAATTTAACGCATTGTAACGAATAATTATTCAAGTATACCTGATACAATTATAATATGGAAACAACGAGGAAAAAATTCAAAAAAAGGAACACAAATTTTTATCGGTTTTTGTTTTAATTTTTTGGGGCACGTTTACATTTTAAGGTCAAAATTAGGGACTAATGATTTTTAAGATTATGGATAAGGACAAGATTATTATGGTGGCGATTCATGTTGTAGCAGGTGTGCTGATGATAGCCGTGTGTTGGACGCCTGCGATTGTTGGAAAAATCTCGGTTTGGAACAAACTGTTTTGCAGCGTGGCAATTGTGCTCTTGTTGCGGTTCCACTACTGGTGCCAGCAGTATGAGCCATGACACCAGTGGTGGATAACTCGGTTGATTACTCTGAAAGGATTTTTTGGGCGGCGGGGATGATGACGTCGAGAATGACCTGATCGTTCATGCGGTGCTCGCCGTGGAAATCTTCCTCATGAGTGAAATGTTGGGCAAACTCGTCCTTGCAGTTGACCAGTGTATCACCGTCGGCAAAGAAGCCCCAGCACAGGGTCTGGTTCTCACTGGTGACGCCGTCGAACAGGTGCTGCTCCATCTCCTTGAAGTGCTGAATGATTTCTTCGGTAATCGTGAAGTGTGTCTGGCCATCAGCTGTCGGCTGGAAACGCTCAAAAGTGCCCACCTGGAGGATATCCTTTTGCTGCGACATGTGCAAGGCAGGATTAACGCAGATGCGGGGATAATCCGTCATCTGCATGGCATACATGCCGCCCATGCTGGTACCAATGATGAGATCAACTTGGTTCTCGGCACAGTAGTTCTTGAGGAAAGGCAATGCCTCCGCAGGGTCAACTGGAATGTCCGGAGCAATCACATTGTACTCCGGCAGATTATCTGCAAGACAAGTTGCCGAATTGCTTCGGCAGCTGGACCCGAAACCGTGAAAATAAACGATAGTTTTCATTGTTATATCAAGTGTTGTTGAGTTGTTTTTATTTCCGACATCAAATATACAAAAACTTTTCAAATCAACCAAATCGTCCTTTGAAAAAACTGCAGCTGCAAAAGCTGCAAGCCGAAAGAACAAGTGCGCAAGTCTTCTATCCGGCAAATACGACCCTTAATGCCTAGAGCGAAAGAGGGTCGCCTATTGAATGTGGGTAAAGTAGATTAAAAGAAGGGTTAATCAGCTAAAGTGTAAAAAGAATAGACACTTTAGTGTAAAAAAGTTTTACACTTTTGAGAAAAGAAGCAAATAATATATGCTCAAACTAATTTTCAAGACTAATTTCGTATCAAACAATTATTCACCATTTAATGTATCATATTATGAAAAAAGTATTCCTTCTTAGCTTGATGTCCGTGCTATTCAGCATCAGCGCTATTGCTAATGTTAATCAGAAATTATCTGGTTCAACACAACTGTTTATTGCTGAAAGGGATGGCCGTATTTCTCTTGATATGGAAATTGACGGCCCTACTCTCCCAACACGCACACCATTACGGCGCACCAAACAGGTGGACCGCGTGATAGCCCCAGCCAAGGTCGTTAATGGTGTCGAGATGGTATCTGCCTTTATACACGTCGATCCCGATGCAACAACTCAAATCGAAAGCATGGGTGTTATCATTCAAGAGCGTTTCAAGAAATTTGTGGTTGCTATGATTCCTGTCGACAAGATCGAGAGCGTTGCCCAGGTTGCGGCAGTCCATCAAGTGAACGTAGCCCGCAAGACGAGTTTACACACCGATATGTCCCGTTTCTACACCAAGACGTCTCAGGTTCTGGATTACAGCAACGCTATAGCGTCAGGGCTACCCGGTGCATTCACCGGAGAGGGTGTTGTGGTTGGTGTGATTGACACAGGCATTGATTTTCAACATGCGATGTTCAAGGATGCCAACGGCAACACACGCATCAAGCAAGCGTATATCGTTGATGAAAATGGTTTTCTTGAATCCTACACAAGCGAGATGATTTCTTCTCTGACAACAGACTATAGCGGGAACTCACATGGTACACACACGGCTACGACAGCAGCAGGATCCGATCTCACTTATAATGGCATCAACTATGGCGGCATGGCACCCGAGGCCGATCTCGTACTCGTTGGTTTAGGCGAGGAGTTATATACTACAAATATCGCTATGGGCATCAAATATGTTTTTGATTATGCCGACAGCCAGGATATGCCGGCCGTGTGCAGCATCAGTCTGGGCAGTCAATGGGGACCACACGATGGTACCGGAGAGCTAAATGAGGTTTACGCTGAATATGCAGGCGATAACCCTAACCACATTTTGGTGATGTCTGCAGGCAATTCAGCAAGTTATTCACCGAGTGTTGGATTTGAGTATGTCGAGGGGGAGGCATCGGCAGAAGCACCATTCTGTACCGTAATCAATGGCACATACAATGCTACGAGTACCCTAAATCTCAATAGGTATTATGCGGGTTACGAGTGCTTCTATGACCGCACACCCGGGCAGCAGCTGGCTTGCAAACTGCATGTCGTGAACACCAGCACTAACCAGATACTCTGGACTTCGGATGAAATCACCGAGTTCACTATTGATGATTTTTCGGGCATCAACAAGTATTTCACTGGCCTCCCCGAAGTTTATGTCTATGAGGATGATTTCAGCGGCAAGAATAATGTGATTGTCTATACTAACGGCATGGCGAAGAAGAGTGGTTACACGAACCCGAAATTCGCGCTTGCTATAAGCATCTATCCTGTCGATGGGGGCCCTTGTATGATTGACGGATGGGAAGGATATGGCTACAACCTGTTTGCGAACTATCATGGCACAATCGATGATTATGTGTTTGTTTCAGGATCTGACGATTCCAGTATCAATGATTTTGTAGCCACCGATGATGTCATCTCGGTTGGAGCTTATGTTTCCAAAAATAACTACACTGATGTTGATGGCAACACGCAGAATTATAACTCCTATTTTACCCTCAATGACATCGCGTATTTCTCCTCCTATCAAACGCCTGGCCATGGTCCAACAGGCAAAGCAAAGCCCGACATCTGCGCACCTGGCGCTATCATTGTTGCAGGCGTTAACCGCTATGATACCGAAGAGTATATGTCCGCTGCCTATAGAAGTGATTTAGTGTGCGACGATCCGTCCCAACCGTTAGGCTGCATGCAGGGCACATCTATGTCGGCGCCTTGTGTGGCAGGCATTGTCGCACTGTATTTGCAAGCCGCACAGAGTGTTGATAAGACGCTGAAAACCGATGACATCCGAGACATTTTTGCTCACACTGCCATCACCGATGAATATACGAATCAAAGCAACTTTGGACCCTATGGCAAGATTAATGCCCTGGCTGGAATCAATTACATTTTGGGGCCGACTGAACCTGTCATCACAACTGATGTGACTTCCATCACCATTGACCCGACCTATACCGGCTATGAGGGTTCTCAATTGATCCATATCAAGGGAATCAACTTACGGAGCGATTTACAATTAAGCTTTTCCCATGATAATTCCAACTCATTTGCACTATCGGATTATACCATCAATCCAGAGCAAGCGGCCGTCGGCACTTGGGTGAAAGTGTATTTCTATCCAACCTCTGGCGGCTTTAAACGTGCGACACTTAACATCCGTAGTGAAGGTGCCGAGACAGTCAGTATCCCAGTTAGCGGGAGCGGAATCAAGTCAGAAGGTTACATCTTTGCCGGGCCATCACTTCGGACATTTGAGACCCAAGTGGGAACACCTGTCACCCAGACTTTTAAAGTTACTTATACGAAACCCAATGGCTCCGTCATGATTAGCAGCGTGAGTGATGATGGTGAAACATGTTTCAATAATGAATTCGGCTCAGAAAACGCCATGCCTGCACTCAATACTGTCAATACTCTATCAAACCAGAAAAGAACGATCAGTAACATTAATGGCGTTTCATCGCGTTGGAAAGACTTCATCGGTCCCATTGAACCAATTACGATCAGAAGTCTCGTATTGGAGTTGACAGGTGATGACTGTTTTGAGATCACTCCTTCGAGGATTACTATTTTGAACGTTCCACATAGCGCCTATGTAACTGTGACTTATCGTCCTGAAAGTGTCGGCGAGCATGATGCCACCATTAAGATCAAGTTGTCCAATGGCTCGGCTAAGCCGTTTATCATGACATTACATGGAACTGCGACCGAACAACTCAACGCACCCAGCTGCGAAAATGAGGGCAATGATTTAATGATCATGCAACGAGAATCAGGCATAAATACTCTAGTGAACGAAATGTTGATGAACACTAAGGTTTATGCTGAAGGCTTGAACATCGTCATCGAGAGTCCCGCTGAGCAGAGTGCGGTCATCAGCGACATTGCAGGTCGCGCAAGGAAAGTCAACCTTCAGGCTGGACATAACGAGATTCCCGTCAATGCAAGTGGAATCTATATCGTAAGAATTAGAGAAAAGACCACCAAACTGATGCTCAACTAGAGCTATTTTATAAAACCCAGGAATAACCACTAGCGGTTGCTTACCTTAACGGGGTAGGCAACCGCTTTTTGTGTGTCTTTTCTCTCCTTTTTCGCTCAATTCCCCACCCTTTTCATTCTCACATTAAACCCTTGTATACAAAGAGGTTTGATTTCTTCAGGAATTACACTATTTTTCCATCTCAAGATAGCAATGTAATCGGGGTTAGTTATTGGGGAGGAGGCCGAGGGTTTGGAGGCAGCCTGTGCGGTTGAGGAGGAAGGCGTAGAGGTCTCGGTAGGCGCTGCAGTCGTGGTAGGGTGTGGGGACTAGTTGGCCGTCTTTGATTTCGTGGATGGAAGCGTCGGGATAGGAAAGGATGACGGGGGAATGGGTGGCGATGATGATTTGGGCTCCTTTGCTGACGACATCTTTGATCCATAGCAGGAATGCCAGTTGGTTTTGGAAGGAGAGGGCGGCCTCGGGTTCGTCAAAGATGTAAATGCCTTTGCCGGTGAGTCTGTGTTCAAGCAGGGCCATGAAGCCTTCGCCGTGGGAGAATTCGTGGAAATTAAGATAGTCATAGTACATGTTTAAACTGCGGCGATTGATTTCGGTGATGACGTTGTAGTAACTCTCGGCCCTGAAGAAATACGTATCATCATAACTCAGGCTGGCTTGCGATGCTATCAGTGCCTCGTGCAGCGACGAGTGGGTCTCTTCGGTATGGAAGTTGAAGTGACGGGAACCGCCCTCGGGATTGATGCGCAGCAAGACGGCGATTGCCTCGAGTAACGTTGATTTTCCCGACCCGTTGCCTCCAACGATATAGGTCACCGATTTCTCAAATCTAAACTCGGTGAAGTCTCTGATGACGGGAATGGAGAACGGGTATTTGCTGGTGTCCCATTCCCCCTCGCGTTTCCTGATTTTTCTCAAATAGATATTCTCTTTCATGACCATCCATTGACAATTTTGCCGCAAAACTAATACTGCCCAATGCCATATTTCGGCACTCCAAAAACAAAATTCATTTAATCGTTTAATACTTGCCACTGGCTTCCTGATAAAATGCGCCATCAGGTTTTGTCTTCATTACAATAAGGGAGTATAATGAATAAAAATCCCCAATAATTGGCATTGTGGACATATTCATGTGTGGGTAATTTTGCATGCTTCAAAACATTTAGAGTCATGCATGATTATTTGCGCTACGTTTTAACGGCCCTATTTCTCAGTTTAATGATTGGGGCTCAGGCCATTGGCACGGGTGTATATCGCACCGCCATCACATTAAAGAACGGTACACAGGAAATCTTTCCTGACACTGTAGTGAAAAAATTCACCTATACCCGTTCTATACAGAATGGCCAAACCGTTTACTACTTGAACGTCATCAAGGACGGAAAGGTCACCAAGACCTTTCCCCTGAGCGACATCGTGGAAATCAATTACGGCGAGATGACCCCCTACGAGCACTTCGCCGGCGACTGGTATCTGGTTGCCAGCCCCAACGGGGAGCCTCTTCCCGGAACGTCCATCATGGTAAGCACCGCTGTGTCCATCCCTTATCATGCCGTATTGCCGGCACCGGGCACACCAGGCTATGGCCATGAGATTTATTGCCACATCGACTCGATGGCTCATCGCAAGGGGCTGAAATATGACGCCGATTTCAAGATGTTGTATGCGTATAACGAGTCGACCCAGCAAGGCACCGTCACCATGGTGCTCGACGACCAGCACCCCGTGAGCACGACGCAATACACCGCTGACGCGTCAACCTATGCCTACTGGGACGCCAACAGCACCTGGTATAACGGAGTGTCACCGCTGCACGAGGGCGGGGATACCGGCGGCCGACACATGTATTTCTTGACCCATAACCTGGACACCTGGGAACTTGAGGGCCACGAACTGGCATGCCAGTGGACGCTGGCCGACGCGTGCGACAGTTCGCACGAGTATGCATTCCCCACCATCTACGAGATCTGTTGGGTTGTGGGCCTTGACATCCCGTTTGTATATTCAGAGCACGACCTGCTGGGCTACATTGATATTTTTGCCAGCCCCCGATTGATGAA
The DNA here is from genome assembly GCA_902776955.1 of uncultured Bacteroidales bacterium. Lineage (GTDB taxonomy): Bacteria > Bacteroidota > Bacteroidia > Bacteroidales > Muribaculaceae > Sodaliphilus. The sequence goes on from CACYSG010000025.1 coordinate 16,612, forward strand.
CCATCCGTGGACCAAGCCGCTGAGCGAATGACGAGACTGAAGGCAATATGGTGTCTCCTGTGCTGCTTTGCGCTCACGCTCCATGGTCAAGTGTCGCTGACAGGAGTCGTGACCGAGCAGGGTAACGGCAATCCTGTGGAGTTTGCCACGGTATCGCTGCAACCGGGAGAGCAATGGTGCATGACCGACCATCAGGGAATGTTCACGCTGCGGACACAGTCGACAGGCGCGGCAGTGTTGCGCGTGACCTGTGTGGGATATGAGCCCGTCGAGATCACCGTCGACAAGAGCAATTCCAGCGACACCCTGCATCTTGTCATGCATCCCACAAACCTGCAACTCCAGCAAGTCATCGTCACCGCCCAACGCAAGAGCGAAAACGCCACCACCAGTTACCTCATCGACCGGCAGGCGCTGGACAACCAGCAAATCATCAACGTGAGCGACATTCTCACCCTGCTGCCTGGCGGCAAGACCGTGAACAGCTCGCTCATCAACGACCAGCGAATCGCTCTGAGGGCCGACGGCAGCGAGAAAGGCAACGCAGCCTTTGGCACCGCCGTCGAAGTGGATGGCCTGCGCCTGCAGAATAACGCCGAATTAGGCGAAACCACCAGTGCCAGCACCCGCACCATCAGTTCGACCAATGTGTCAAGCATCGAGGTCGTCCCCGGCATCCCGTCGGTCGAGTACGGCGACCTGAGCAATGGCATCGTCAAAGTGCACACCAAACGAGGCCACACGCCATGGGAAATCGCCCTTGCCACCAACCCCTACACCAAGCAGGTAGGTGTGAGCAAGGGATTCGACCTGGTCACGGGCATCCTGAACGCCTCGCTGGAGCATACCCGCAGTTACAGCAATCTGGCATCGCCTCACACCGCCTACCAGCGCAACAACTTGTCGCTCAACTACAACACCACACCCATGGTGGCATCGCACCCGATGATGATCAACATGAAGGTGGAGGGCAACATGGGCGGCTACAACAATGAGGCCGACCCCGATCAGTTTGCCGACACTTACACACGCGTGAGGGATCGCGCCCTCAGGGCATCCCTGCAAGCTGACTGGAACCTTGACCGCCGCGGACTTGCCAACCTGTCGCTGCAAGCCGACCTCTCGGTGGCCGACAAACGCCGCACCTCCCGCGTCAATGCCAATAGCAGCAGCCCCCAGGCCCAGATACACGCCACCGAAGCCGGCTATTACCTCGCCACCGACTATGACCAAGACGCCCTGTCGCCCATCATCATGGGCCCCACAGGATACTGGTATATCAACAGTGTGCGCGACAACAAACCCATCAGTTTGCTCATCAAGGCCAAAGCGCGCTGGAATCAGCGGGGAGCAAACGTCACCAACCGTATCATGGCGGGCGCCGAATGGACCGCTACCGGCAATAACGGACGTGGCCTGTATTATGATGACCTGCGTTATGCGCCATCGTGGAGGGAATACCGCTACGACCAGCTGCCCTGGATGCACAACGTGGCTCTGTATGCCGAAGACCGATTCACGCTCACCACCAGCGAACACGGCGGCGAGTTGCAGGTCATGGCAGGCCTGCGCGCCGACATCACCCGAATCAGCCAGTCGGAATATGGCACAATATCGTCATGGTCGCCACGTGTCAACCTCAAGTATACCCTGTGGCGTCAACGCACCGGTTGGTGGGTGGAAAGCCTGGGCGCCTATTGCGGTTGGGGCAAGAGCGTTAAACTGCCGTCGTTTGAGGTGTTGTATCCGCAGCCGTCCTATGCCGACAGGCTCGCCTTCGTCCCCAGCAGCACCGCCGATAACAAGGTGTACTACGCCTATAGCGTCACCCCGTTCAAGTCCATCACCAATCCCTCGCTCAAGTGGCAATATGCCCAGCAACTCGAACTGGGTGTAGAAGCACGGACCCGAGTGGCAACCATCACGCTGGGCGGATTCCTGGCCAAGACCTACCGTCCTTACTTAAGCACCAACGTATATACGCCGTTCACCTACAATTTCACTTCTCAGGCCGCTCTAGAGCAAGATTTCCCCATTCCCTCGGCCGACCGCATCTATCAAATCGACCGCCAGACAGGCGTGGTCAGCGTGATTGACCGCACGGGGCAAGTTCCCACCCAAGTGCTGGATCACGTGAGCCGCAACACCTTTAACACCAATAACACCTATGTTAACGGAGCGCCCATTTCGCGTTCAGGCCTCGACTGGGTGATTGATTTCACTCAAATCGAGCCCTTGCGTACGAGCTTCCGTATCGACGGCTCCTATTACCATTATCACGGCGTGGAGCATACCCTCATCGCCTCACAACCGACAGGAGCACAATGGATGAGCGACGGTGTCACCCCCTATCAATACATCGGCTACTACGATGGAACAGCCCTGGGCAGCGGCGTTGCCACCGCCACCGTCCCCAACGGCAGCAAGTCGGATGTCGTGAACAGTAATCTGACCATCGTCACCCACATTCCTGCCATCAGGCTCGTCGTGAGCGTCAGGTTAGAGTCCACGCTCTATGACGCCCGCCGATCTCTCAGCCAGGGGGAAAACGGGGCAACCAGGGGATATGTCCTTGACGACCCCGCCGGCTACTTCGGGCAACCCTATACCGGCAATGAGCGGGATTGCTATGTGGCCTTGTGGCCCGAGTACTACACGACGTGGGACCATCCCGATGTCCAGATTCCATTTGCCGAGCGGTTCACCTGGGCTCGCGACCACGACCCTGCCCTATTCAACGAACTAGCCCAGATGGTTATCAAGACCAACTACAATTACAACCTGAATCCCGACCGCATCTCGGCCTACTTCTCGGGTAACATCAACATCACCAAGGAAATCGGCGACCACGTCAACATCTCGTTCCTCGCCAACAACTTCTGGAACTCGATGGCCCGTGTCAAGAGCCGTCAAACCGGGTTACGCACCACCATCTATAACGGAGGGTATATTCCGCCGTTCTACTACGGCATATCCATGCGATTAAAATTGTAATACATGAATGCATCGAATCCTATAGCCCTACTGTTCATCCTCGCGCTCCTAGGCGTGGGCTTGGCATCATGTGATGACAGTATCGGCGACCCTGATCAATACCTGACCCAAGAACTGCTCGTGCAATTGACGGGCGACCTGCCTGCCAAACAAGGCATCACAGTGCGGGCAATCGACGATAAAGGCATGGTCTACAGCCAGCCCACCGACGCGCGGGGTATTGCCACCTTCAACGTGCCTGTGGGCATCTACGACATCACCGTGTCGCACGTTTCCACTCCCGATAACGGCTGGCGCACCGTGTATAACGGCTCGACGAGCAATGTCGTGGTGAGACAAGGCGCTCAACCCACAGTGAGCCTGTCACTCACCACCGCCACAACCAGCGCCATCATCATCCGCGAGTTGTACGTCGGCGGTTGCCAGCGCGACGACGGTTCAGGCTGGTTCTACCGCGACAAGTATGTCATCATCGCAAACAACAGCAGCCAGCGCGTCGTCTTGCCCGGATTGTGCCTTGCTATCGCCACGCCCTATAACAGTTACGGCGACAACAAGAACTATGACGACCAGGGACATCTCAACTATGAGAACGAGGGCTTTGTTCCCGCCGCTAGCAGTTTCTGGTACTTCCAGGACGAGGAGGTCGTGTTTGAGCCTTGGGAGCAACGGGTGATCGCCCTCAACGGCGCCATCGACCATACCCTCACCTACTCTAACAGCGTCAATCTGGCAAACCCTGATTACTACTGCACCTATGACATCGAGCGTTACAGTAGCACCAGTGCCTATCCCTCACCCAGCGAACTCATCCCCACGAGCCATTACCTCAAGGCCGTGCGCTACGGTGACCAGATGGAATCGGCCTGGCCGTTAAGCAACACCTCTCCCGCCTTCTTCATCTTCACCCCGCCCGAGGGAATGACGCCATTGGAGTTTGGCAACGATGCCTCTAATGTGTGGTATGACGAGGGTCGTGCGTTGCCCACCTTTGCCTGTCGCAAAGTGCCCGTGGAGAACATTCTCGACGGTGTGGAAGTGTTTTCCACCGCATGGGAAGAAGCCAGCAAGCGACTGACGGCGAGCGTGGACGTGGGAGCGGTTTACATGACCTCCCGCTATGGTCATTCGGTTGAACGCCGCATCGACGAGCAGGAAAGCGAACGGCAGGGGCATCCGGTCTATATGGACACCAACAACTCAACGGTTGACTTCTATGAGCGCGAGCAGTGCTCGCTCAGGGGGCAATAAAGATTTCCAGTCATGAGAAAGAGCATTTCACTCACATATCATTTTGTTTCGGCCTTGCTGCTATCGATAGCACTGCCGGCATCGGCTCAATCGTGGCTCGATTACGATCAGACCGTGGGCCGCTATCCCCTGTTGCGCACCAGCAATGCCGCCGCGCTCACCACCTATAACCCGAGCGACAGTTCGCAACGCTTGTTGGGCGATGCACGGTTGACCATCAGCACCGGGCAAGGTCATCTTGAGGGGCCGGACGTTTCACCCCATGCCTGGGCAGCCGACGCTCAAGTGCGTTCCATCTACCGCATGAGCCGACGCGTGGTCGTGAGCGGCTCGATGCATTATAACTACAGTTGGGGTTCACAATGCGGGGGCTCGGTTTGGATTGATCCGGAACGCATGCCGTTCAACATCACCGAAACCAACGACACCACCCTAGGCAACGCGAGTCTCGAGACCTATCGGCTGACGGGCGACGTGGGAGTAGATGTCGGGCACGGCGTGAGCCTGGGAGGACGTTTTGACTACACAACGGCAAGCGGTGCCAAGAAGAAAGATCCCCGCCACACCAACACACTAATGCGCTGGGCGGGCAGTGTGGGAGCAATATGGCAGACTGGCGGTATCACCGTGGGAGCCAATTACCTTGTTGAGCGCAGCACCGAGGCCCTGAAGTTCAGCACTGTGGGCCGCACCGACCAGATTTTTCACTACCTGATTGACCAAGGCGCCTATTTCGGACGAGAGGAATCGACCGACGGAAACGGTTATGTGGGGAGCTCGAATGAGCACCCGCTGCTCGATATCAAGCACGGGATAGCCATCCAGGCCGGTTACCATCAAGGTGCGTGGGACTGGTGCCTTGAAGGCCAATGGAAGAACCGCCACGGACACTATGGTCTGGAATCGCCTTCCCTGATTGACTTCAACCGCCATCACGGTGACCAGTGGGACATCGCATCATGGTGTCAACATGATGATGGCGGCAGCCTGCAACGTGTTGGTGCCTACTACCGTCACTGCAATCTCAAGGATTATGAGCGCACCTACCGCATCATCACCACTGGGGGTGTCACCGACGTCAACTACTATGACGACAGGCTGATGAGCAACAGCGACAGGCACACCATCGGCATTAGCGGAGAAGCGCACTGGGGCATCAGGCGGCAGTTGGCGGCCTGGACCGTAGAGGCAACGCTGCAGCACGACCGACGCTCGGTCACCGCCAGCGTTTACCCCTTCTATCGCCAGCAGCAGAGCCACTTCACAGAATTCATCTTGCAGGGAGGGCACAACTGGCTCACCAGCGGCGACCACGTGTGGTCACTGATGCTAATGAGCGGATGGGGCGATGGCGGCGGCTGCGATGCCCATGACGGCGCCTATCAGGTGCCCGATGCCGATGCCATGGCGCCTCACGACCATCTGCTGTACAGAATGCGGGAATTTGAGCATCTCACGGCCCGGCGACTGCATTGCGGCGCACAAGCGCGCTGGTCACTGCCCATGAGCCGTCAACGCATGAGGCTCTATATCGAGGGGCGCTTCTCGTACAGCCAAGCCTTTGACATACATTACCTGCAAGACGGTTACCGCCTGCAAGCGGCATTGTCCATCGGATACCAATTCTGAAACGACTCAATTATTATCATTTATTATAAACTTAAAAACAAAACATTATGAATCTTTCTACAAAACTGAGTGCATTAGCACTGCTCGCCAGCGCCATGATGAGCATGGGCGCACAAGCACAAACCCAAGAGAACGTCTATGACTTTGCCAACAACAATCTCGGCCTTGAAGTAGCCACTCCCGCCGATTGGGAAGACCCCAGCAAGGGCGTGATCAGCGGCATGGAAATCCGTCAAGGCGATGTGGTACTGACATCGGTTGACGGTGCAAAGGTAAACCGCATGTGGCGTACAAATGGCGGTGTCCAGTATCTGCAGGTGGGTGGCAAACTCACCATCACCGCCGATGAAGGCCGTGCCATCACGGGCGTGACCTTTGAAGTCCAGAACTACAAATTCTTCCTTGAAGCACAAGAGGGCAACGGAGCCCTGGATGCCGACAACTACGTGTGGACCGGTAACTCGACGGCAATAACCTTTGACAACGAGAATGCCGCCAACGAGTACAACACCCAGTCGCTGCTGCTGTGCATGACGGTAACCACCGACGAAGCCAATGCCGACACCTACTCACCCGACGGTGCCACCTATGCCGAGTGTGCCAACATCGCCGAATTCCTGAATCTGGAAGTGGGCACAGCAGCCCGATTGACGCTCACCAATGCCCAAGTCAATGGCACCTATTGGGGTGGAACCTTCCTGGAGGACGCAACCGGCGCTATCCAAGTGATGGCCAACATCAATGTGAACCGCAACGATGTGCTCAACGGCACCATCTACCTGAAACGTAGCCAGGACGACTTTGATACCGAGCACATCATCCCCACCGCCGACAACGATGTCCTGACCTCGCTCGACGACGTGACCATCACCAGCGACAACACCCTCAACCCCACTGTAATCAGCATCGATGCCCTTGCCGACAACAGCAACATGAGCAAACTGGTGAAAGTGGAGAGAGTGACCATCACCAAGCCTGGCCGCTTCTTCTTCATCACGGCCTCGGACGGCGAGCAGATCCAGTTGGTGGACCAGATGAACGTGGGCGGTTATGACCTGAACAACTTTGTGGACAAGACCGTCACCGTTACCGGCGTGTTCACCTGGAACATGATGCGCTGGGCCATCTTCCCCACCAGCGTTGCGGAAGAAAGCGAGACTGGCATCGAGGAAATCACCATGGGCAACAACGCCGACAACGATGTTTACACCATCACGGGCATCAACCTGGGTAAAGTTGACATGAACACCTTGCCCGCCGGCCTGTACATCAAGGGTGGCCAGAAGTTCATGAAACGTTGATTCTGATTATTCACCGCTAAATCCGTCTTGCCACAATGACTAAAATAAGATACATATTGCTGATGCTGCTTGCCATGGTAGTGATGACATCACACGCCAACGGCGAGGAACGTCTGACCTTTGTCAACGCCGACGGATCCACAGTGTCGTTCTCGACCAGCGGACTGGTCATCACCTATGATACCGATGATGGGTCTGCCCACGCAATTGTGGTGAATGACGAGACCAGCGCAACACTGGACGTGAGCGATTTGGAATGCATGTACTTTGGCGAAAAAGCAGGTTTCTTGCCAGGAGACGTCAATGGTGACAACGAGGTGAACATTGCAGATGTCAATGCCATCATCGCCATTATCCTGAGCGGCAATACCGATGACGAGAGCCGCGAACGGGCCGATGTCAACAACGACGGAGAAGTCAATATTGCCGACGTCAACGCTATCATTGACATCATCTTGACCAACTGACGTCAACACTCCCACATCCCTCTATAATAGCCTCTATCTCAACAGGAATAGAGGCTATTGTTTTTTGGGATGCATGGATTGATCTTGATTCGTGATTTCTGTATTACTTTGATGTGGGGGCTTGTTGACGGGTGGTGCGGATATTATGGAAAGAAAATATTTATGCAAAGTGGTTGTTTGTGTGAAAAAAAATAGTACCTTTGCAGCGCAAAAATGATGGTAATCGCCGTTGGCATGGATGCCAACGTGTCGATGCAAGGGAATCCGGTGAGAGTCCGGAACTGTACCTGCAGCTGTAATCCCCTCAAACACAGGGTCTGCTTGCGATATTGCCACTGGCCGCCGACATGGCTGGGAAGGCGAAGCAGACTGGGGAAAGTCAGAAGACCTGCCATATCAGTTAATAGTTAAGAGTTTACAGTTAATAGTTGGTTTTGCGAACTATTGTGACTGGAAACTAGTGGCTAGTGACAAAGTTATTTTAGTACGTTCACTCAGGAACAGGTGTGACGGAAAGCAAATGAAGAAAAGAAAAAGACTGACAGCCGCGCTGCTGGCTTTATGCGCGTCTATGGCTGTCAATGCACAGAATGACATCCAATGGCAGGACAGTCTGTCTGAGGTGGTGGTTACGGGTACTGGTACGCAGCACCTGCTGAAGGATGCGCCCGTACAGACCGAGGTCATCACCAGCAAGATGCTGCAGGGGTACGCTGGCAAGAGCATCGAGGACATCCTGGGTGGCCTCACGGCATCGTTTGGCTTCAGCGAGGACGACATGGGTTCGCAGATGCAGCTCAACGGCCTGGGCAACAGCTATATCCTTGTCTTGATTGACGGCAAGCGCATCCACGGCGACGTGGGAGGCCAGAACGACCTGTCGCTCATCGACCCGCAGAATATCGAGAAAATCGAGATTGTGAAGGGAGCGTCGAGCGCGCTCTACGGCTCGGACGCCATCGCCGGCGTGGTCAACATCATCACCAAGAAACACCGCGAGGAGGGGCTGTTGATTGAGAACACGACCCGCGTGGGCAGCTACGGCGACGTGCGTCAGCACAACGGTCTGGGACTGAATTACGGGAAAATCAGTTCCTACACCAACTTCCAGTTACAGCACAGCGACGGCTGGCAGAACACCCCTGTGGAGCACACCGAGGGGTCAGAGCCGCCCATCACCGACTCACGCAACAAGACCGTGAACCGCCACACCAACTGGCAAGTTGCCGAACGGTTGACCTACCAGCCAACCAAAAATCTGGAATTCTATGCCGACGGTTCGATGTACTGGAAGCGCATCTACCGCGTGAGCGGACACCACCCGCACTATGACGTCAAGACCTGGGACATGGAGTACCACAACGGTTCAGCGTCCATCGGCGGCAAGTGGAGCCGTTCAAAGACCGACTACATCTCGCTGGATGTGGACTGGAACCGCCACGCCTACTATTATTACTACACGGCCACGACACTTGTCGAGGACTATGATAAGAGCGCCGGCACGCCCTATTACCCCTATTACCCCTATCTGCCTGACCAGAAAGAGCTGCAGAGCGACCAGCAACGCACCATGGCGACCTTGAAGGGTGTGTTTACCCTACCCTACGAGAATATCCTGAGCTCTGGCGTGGAATTCCGCTACGACTGGCTGCATGCGCCCACACGCGTCAAGGGCGGCAAGGCCAGCGACTGGACAGCCGCCGTGTATGTCCAGGACGAGTTTAACCTGATTCCCAACGTGAACATCACCGCCGGCCTGCGCTTGAACCAGAACGAGCAATTCGGCACCAAACTGACGCCCAAGGTGTCGGCGATGTGGAAACCCGGTAATGCCTGGCGGTTGCGTGCCACCTGGAGCCAAGGCTTCAAGACACCCGCCATACGTGAACTGTTCTACCGCTACGTGCGCCAGATGAGCGGCACCTACCTCTACCTGGGCAACACCGACCTCAAGCCCCAGTCGAGCAATTACTTCTCGTTGAGCGGCGAGTATGGCTGGCGCGGCCTGAATGTGACCATGACCGGCTATTACAATAAGGTCAAGGACATGATAGCGCTGGTGACCATCCCCAACTATCAGGCACCCGACGAGTACATCATCCAGTATGACCCCGTCAAGACCCGCCAGTACCAGAACATCGAGGACGCCAAGACCTATGGCGTTGACGTGAATGTCAACTACCAGTGGCGCGAGTTCGCCTTTGGCTTGGGCTACAGTTACCTCGACACCGATGCCAACCAGTATGACACCAACCACGACAAGATGCGCAAGGTCACCATCGACGGCATGGCCCATCACAAGGGCAACTGGTTTGCCACATGGGGCCACCGCTTCTCGCGCGATTATCGCCTGGGCATCGGCATCTACGGCAGGATGTCAAGCACCCGCTACTATCAGGACGACGGTAACGGCAAGGGCTACCAGACCTGGCGCCTGTCCACGACCCATGATCTGGGGCATTTCAAGGCGACGACCTGGCGCATCGAGGCCGGCGTGGACAACATCTTCAACTACTGCGACCGCACGCCTCACGGGCTGCACCTGGGCACGACCACCCCGGGCCGCACCGGCTACGTGTCGCTGACCATCCGCTTCAACCAAGGAAAGAAACTTTCTAATAAGTATAAGTCAAACTTTAAACAACAAAACAATGATGAAGATTAAGTCTTTATTGATTGCCATGATGGCAATCTGTCTGACCCTGGGTTTCACCTCTTGTAAAGATGACAAGGACGATCCCGTTCAGAACAATTACACCGTTTACCAGAAAGCAGTTACCGAGACCGTTAAGTCGCAGAAGAAGAGCGACAAGGTTATCCTGCTGGTTGCCTTCGGCTCGACCTGGGAACAGGCCTACAACGCATTTGATGCTACCGTAGCCGCCTACAAGCAGAACTTCCCCGGCTATGATGTATTCCTGTCATTCTCGTCGGCCATCTGCATCAACCGCGCCGCTGCCGGTGAGAACGTTGACCCCCGCAACTTCTATGCTCCTCCCTTCTGGCTCAACGCCTTTGCCGAGGTTGAGTACATGGAAATCGTCGTACAATCACTGCAGGTAATCCCCGGTGAGGAATATACCCGCGTGATCAACTACATCAAGGACTTTGCCAACAACGCCAACGGCGACATCAACGACAAGTATCTGTCGATCGTTGACCTCAAGCTCGGTGTGCCCCTGTTGCAGGATGCCGAAAGCGACGTCAACCTCGTTGCCAGCGAGTTGAACAAGCTCTACAAGGATAAGGCCAATGAGGGCGTTGTTGCCTTTATGGGCCACGGTAACCCCGACAGCTATGACACCTATAAGGCCAACATTCGCTACACCCAGCTCGAGGAGGCCCTCCAGCAGCTCAACAGCCACTACTTTGTGGGCACCGTTGACATGATGGACAATTTCAAGACCGACGTCTATGAGCGCATGGTTGCTGCCGGCTTCACCAGCGGTAAGGTATATTGCCACCCCCTGATGTCGATCGATGGTGACCACGGTCACAACGACATGGCCGGTGACGATGACGACAACTGGGACGGCACCAAGTTCACCCCCAACGACGAGGGTGAGGTTGAGGACACCTCCTGGAAGATGTACTTCCAGCACCTGGGCTACGAGTGCAACAACTCGACCATGATCGAGAAGGGTCTGCTGGAGCTCCCCAGCATCCGTCAAGTGTGGATGAACCACACCCGTGACGCCATCAACGGCGATCCTCTGGACTTCTACCACAGCAAGAATCCCGAGTAATCATGACGAAAAGGTCCTTAAGGTCTTTAGGGTCCTTAAAGTCCTTAAAGTCCTTAAGGACCTTAAAAAATAGAATTAAGAAGTGATTAAGAAAATCATACTGGCTACAGTGGCGCTCCTCACCTGGAGTGCCGCTGTTTCCCAAATCCACAAGATGGAACGCAGCGACTCGTCGATGACGGATCGCACTTACACCTTAAATCCCGTGGTCGTGACCGGTTCGGGTCACCACCAGCGCCTGAAATCCACTGCCACCCCCGTCCACGTGCTCAGCCGTCAGGAAATCAAGGAGCAAGGCATCACCACCTTTGACGGTGCCTTGACCCGCATGATGCCGCAGGTGTCGATGGCACCCAACTCGATGGGCACGTTCCTGAGGCTCAACGGACTCGGCAACAAGTATATCCTTATCCTCGTCAACGGCCAGAAGTTGACGGGTGACATCTCCAACAATGTAGATCTGAACCGCATCAACATGGCACGCGTGAAACGCATCGAGGTGCTTGACGGTGCCGCGTCGTCGCTCTACGGCTCGGACGCCATTGCGGGCGTGATCAACATCATCACCGACCAACCCACCCAGCAACTGGTATCCCTCACCAGCGACACCCGCGTGTCGGGCCATGGACAGTTGACCGAAAACATCACCCTGGACATTTTCAAGAACGGCTTCGGCTCCTACACCTCTTTCTCGCGCGACCAAGCCGACAGTTACCGCATCAACGATGTGGAATATGTCAAGGACTCAGAAACCGAGACCCAGCCGACCATCGCCCCGTTCTTCACGGGCTATCGTGCCAACCTAGTGGGCCAAAAGTTCACCTATGCTCCCAACGAGCACCTGGCCTTGAATGCCGGCATCGACTACTCCTACAAGATTACCGACCGTCCCAACACCCGCAAGGACATCACCGGCGGCACCGACTACGAGATGCGCTACAAGGGCCTGCGCTGGAATGTGGGCGGTATCTACAAGTTCACGAGCCGCAACTCGTTGCAGGCCGATTTTACCGTTGACCGTTTCCGCTACGGCAAGCAGTATGACGTGGCCACCAAGAACTACGCCATCGACGATTACGTGCAGTCCAAGAAGCAGCGCTCGATGGAAAGTCAGCTGAAGGCCATTTTGGGGCTGATGAACAATTCAACCACCATCTTTGGTGCCGACTGGCGCAAGGATTACTTGACCGCCACCTCAGGCAACATCAACCAGAACGCCTATACCGCAGCGGCCTTCGCCCAGCACGAGATGCTGTTTTTTGACAAACTCACGGCCACCGTAGGCCTGCGCCTGACCTATCACGAGACCTTTAACTGGCACCTCACGCCCAAGGCCACGCTGATGTACGCCCCGGGCAACTTCCGCCTGCGCGCCACCTATTCGGCGGGATTCCGCGCCCCCGGCCTTGACGAGTTGTATTACCATTACTTCTCGGTCAACCGCGGCAAGGCGCAGATTATCTTCGGCAACAAGGATTTGTCGCCCGAGAAGAGCAACTATTTCTCGCTCAATGCCGAGTACCGCACCAATATGCTCGCCGTGAGCGTCACGGGATTCCTGAACCGCATCAACGACATGGTCATCAGGCAGAACATCGACGTGGACGCCCCCACCCTGGCCATGTTGCGCGGCGAATTCCCCGAAATGACCGATGACCAGGCCGGGAAACTCGAGCGCTACTCGCTTTACAAGAACAGCGACAAGGGCGATGTCAAGGGCGTGCAGGTCAACGTGTCGGCCAACCTGTTCAGGGGCTTTAACCTATCGGCCAACTACGTTTACACCTATGCCCGCACTTGCAGCGAAGGTCAATGGGCTCCGCTGGAGCGCAGCATCCGCAATGCCGCAACCGTTGCCGCCAACTATTACCACAGCTGGGGCAATTACGCCCTGAACGTGAACGTCAACGGCCGTTTGCAGTCCAAGACCTATTATCCCGACTATGAGGACGCCCCGGGTTATGGCATCTGGAACCTAAACACGACCCACTCGTTTGACGGGTTGAAACACCTGTACCTGGAGCCGAGCATCGGCATTGACAACATCTTCAACAAGGTGGACCGCCGCATTGATTCCTCCAACCGCAAGTATGCCCTGTATTCCCCAGGACGCATGCTCGTGATTGGCCTGAAATTGAAAATCAAGTAACCTTATATTGTAATTATTATGGAGGATTGTCGGGAGACAATGCCTCCATTTTTAATTATGTAAAGCGGTACATCTCAACTCAAACTCACGATAAGACTCTAAGTTTTATCATCGCCCCTATAGCCGCTGCCATGGCAGTGGCTGCAGGAGCCATGCAGGTGGCAGCCATCAAAAAACAGCAGCAGGCGAGCCAGGCCCAGGGCTACGGCGAGGGCGGTTTCACCCGCAAGGGCCGTGCCGACGAGGTGGCTGGCGTGGTCCATGCCGGGGAATGGGTGGCGAGTCAGAAACTGGTCGCTTCACCCGTTGCCCGTCCTCTGATCGAGGCTTAGTCCAGGAGAGTAAAGACTTGAAAGAGATCATCGCCCGACTTAACGAGCGATTGGACGAGCCCTTCGTCACCGTCAACACCGTGACCGGCGACAAGGGCATAAAAACTTGTGCAAGCCGAATGCAAAACGAGCTCGCTCGATTTGCTGAGGCGCCGCCAAGTTTATCCAACCAGGCGCAGGACGAGTACCAGCGCCTCATGAACAATAAATCACCGAAATCTAAAAGAAAATGGGCTCAAACAATGCCGAATTAACTGCGTTTTCCCCATAATGAATATTTTGTTTTTTATATGTTTGAATTTCAGTTATTTACATAATGCAAAATGAACTCAAAAAACTACCGAATTTCTTGGAAAATATGTTAAAATGCAGTATCTTTGCAATCGACTAGTGATGCCATTTGACAAAAAAATACCCTTTTGGGTATTGTAAGAAAGAAAGGGCATTTATATTGGCACTGATATTAACTAAAAACTATATGTATTATGAAGAAGATTACTGGTTTTTCACTTATCCTGTTTTTGGTGATGTGGCTAATGCCGTTGGATGTTGTTGCCGATAACACTGGCGGTGATGTCAACAATGATGGCGAAGTCAACATTGCTGACGTAAACACCGTTATCGACTTTATTCTTGGCAGCAGAAGTCGTCAAAGTATAGATGTCAACGGAGATGGCGAGATTAATATTGCCGATGTGAATGCTGTCATTGGTATCATCCTGGAAGGCACATCGGTGTCAGAGGAACATGAGTACGTTGACTTGGGCCTCCCCAGCGGTACGCTGTGGGCAACCTGCAACGTGGGTGCCGATACCCCTGAGGACTACGGCGACTACTTTGCCTGGGGCGAGACAGAATCTAAGGATGTATATAACTGGGATACCTACAAGTGGTGCAATGGCAGCGAAGGTACGATAACGAAGTATTGCATTGATGACAACCATGGTTATAATAACTTCACTGATGGCAAGACAGAGTTGGATTTTGCCGATGATGCAGCATATGTTAACTTTGGTACTTCTTGGCGCATGCCAACTTGGGAGCAAGCGTGTGAGCTAGTTGAGTATTGCAGTTGGACGTGGACATCAAAGAACGGTGTACATGGTCAGTTGGGAACCGGCCCGAATGGAAACTGCATCTTCTTACCCGCTGCTGGCGGCCGTTGGAACCAGTCGCTCTACCACGTGGGATCATGGGGCGTCTATTGGTCCTGCACGCTTAGCCCTAGCTACTCAATAGGCTCCACTTCCAACGTTGCATGCTGTCTGGGCTTCTACAAGGACGACATTCACTGGTTCGGCAACGACTATCGCTTCTTCGGGTTTTCTGTCCGCGCGGTTCGTATCTTGCAGAATTAGTGCAGCAGCGTCTTTTCAAGGTCTAATCGGTTGGTTTACTTTTGTCAGAGTAAACCAACCGATTTTCTTATGATACTCACGATAAACGGAAAACAGGCAGCGCTGAAGAAGGGGTCTTCGATAGAGTATGTATCGGAGAACCGCATCTTCACCGATGCCGACGACTACAGCATGGAGATTGAACTGCCCCTGGCAGACTGTCCGCAGAACCTTGACATCTTCGGGATGATCACCCGCAAGGACGTGGATACTGGTGACATCTTTTTCGATGCGGTCCTGCAGGACACCAACTTCTTCAAAAATAGAGCAAGCCGAATGCAGAGTCAAGCTTGCTTGAACTCTGTTAAGGCGTAGCCTATTTTATCTAACCGAGGTGCCGTCGTGATCACGATTCGATGAAAATATGTGCAAGCCGAAAGCAATGCTAAGTTTACTTAAGCATTGCTAAGGCGCAGCCAAATTTATGCAGACCTACATCGACGAGCTCGACCTGGGCAAATGGCCCAGCATCTACCCCGACAATTCGCCTACAGGCGGCGGGGCCCAGCCACGACCCGGGGAAGAAGTGTCCTACGCCTCTCCGGCGCAGCTCTGGGGCAGGACGGAGGACTACACCGCCTTGCCGTGGGTCAACAACTCCAGCGGCAACCTG
>CACYSG010000026.1 GCA_902776955.1 uncultured Bacteroidales bacterium
GTGCGGATGCTCTAACCTGCGAGCGATAGGGAGCATGAAATATTTGTGAATGTGAAGATTTAGTTATATCTTTGCCACTCGAATTGCAAATATCAAATTCAAGGACCAAAATGGAAAGTAACGCTAGAGCTATCAGATTGTATTCGCTGGGATGGCGCGAGATGCGCACCTGGCTGTTCGCCGGCCTGTTCATCGTCGGCAATATCGTTCTGCCGCAGCTGTGCCACCTCATTCCGCAGGGAGGTCTGATGCTGCTGCCCATCTATTTCTTCACGCTGATTGCGGCCTACAAGTACGGCCTGCGCGTGGGACTGCTGACGGCCCTGCTGTCGCCGCTCATCAACTCGGTATTCTTTGGGATGCCTCCCGCTGCCGCTTTGCCCATCATCACCATCAAGGGCGTGCTGCTGGCCCTGGCCGCAGCTTGGATGGCAAGCCGCAGCAAGGGCGCGTCGCTGCTGGCACTCATCGCCATCGTCCTGGCCTATCAGCTGGTGGGCGGGCTCATCGAGTGGGCCATCACCGGCAGCCTTGCCTGCGCCTTGCAGGACTGGAAAATCGGTTATCCCGGCATGATACTGCAAGCCGTGGGCGGCTGGCTGGTCATCAACCTGCTGCTGCGCAAATAGCGACTTAGCAGGTATCAGGATAAGTACAAGCCCTATGTGTTGACGTTGACGATCAAACATAGGGCTTGTATTTTTTTATTGCATTTATCTTATGAACGGAAGTAATGAATGCAAAAGGACGGCGACAAGGAGGGCGCCAATAACCACAGGGATGAAGGCAATGATGGTGGCAAACCTGGTGTTGCGGAATTTCTTATAGAGATAAACCGGCAGGAGGCTCAAGCCGAGTACCACCGCTATATAGGCTGCCAAAATGAGGGAGGACAGTACTGCGCCGACCTCGTGTTTAAACAAATATCTCGCCAAGAAGACCATAAAAATCGACATCAGCATCAACCCCTTGCCACAGTAGATAACCAGTGAACTGACCTGACCTTCATTCTTGTTGAAGTATTTTCCTGCTATCCAGAAGGCCAACGGCACCAATATGAGTAATGAAAAAGCGAGACAGACAAATTGAATATCTGATTCTTCTTCCAAGAACGGAATAAGTGCGGCAAAGACAGTCATAAATAATAACCACCACCCCACCAGTACCGCACGCGCCAGCCTGAAAACAGTCGATTTCCACTTCAGCCCATAAAACTGCTTGAAATCCAGCAACAGCAACGCCCATGCAAAGTACATGATTACGGTCTCAACCATGCTGAGACCAAACACAATAGTATTGCCAACGTTTCTCGCTCCTACTGATAACGCATGATTGCTGACGTAATACTCAATTCCGTTCAACAGCATACCTGGAATCCTACATATATACTGTTGTACCATGACAAAAATCAGAAAAATGTAGGTTTCCACCGCATTATAGCGGCTGACGGGACGGAAGGCGATAATGATACACACCACCATAAGGGCGCTGAGAAACAATGCCTCATAGAGCGGGTTTCGGGCTAAAAAGTCCAAGAGCCATATTGCACCGGCGTAAAACGTGTACCACCAGCTGTTCATTTCCTCGGCGGTGAAATCGTCATTGTCCAATTGTATTTGACCGGCCAGTGAGTTAAACTCCACTCCCGGCAGCAGACGGATGAAAATGATGAACACGAAGACCAGAGCCAACATCTTGAAAGGCGGGAAATAGAACTGACGGTGACCAGCCAAGTAGTCACGCGCCATGTAACCCGGGCGCACAAAGAGCTCCCGCAACGTGCGGAACATCGGGCGGTTGCCTAATCCC
This sequence comes from uncultured Bacteroidales bacterium, assembly GCA_902776955.1. Lineage (GTDB taxonomy): Bacteria > Bacteroidota > Bacteroidia > Bacteroidales > Muribaculaceae > Sodaliphilus. Next base: position 1,810 of record CACYSG010000026.1, read on the forward strand.
CAAATGTCGAGGAAATTAAGTGTTGCCTGCTTGAGCGTGTAGCGTTGCCACGTTCCCGCCTGGCCACATTGCGGGCACAGTCGCCCCGTGTAGGTGTGGCCGCAGTTGCTGCAGGTGCGTTGCGAATCATCCACCACTCCCACATTAACGACACGTTGCTGCTGGCGGTGGTCAAGGCGCAAGTCAAATGCACGCATCTTGCGGTAAAGGGTATTCTTCTTTACCGGTTTCTTGCGTTTGCGTTTGAGTTTCAGTCTGGGTTTGAGTTTATTCCAGACCTGAGGCCATTTGATTTTCATGGCGCAAAAATACAAAAAAATTTTATTTGTGTCCGGTAAAAACTCCGATATATGTTGTAACCCACGGGAGGAACGGGAGGAACGGGAGGGACGGGGGGGACGGGAATAACTGGAGGGACGGGAGGGACGGGGGCGGCCACGCCAAGGCGAGGCCCTACAGTGAGCCAGCTAACGTCTAACGTCTAATGTCTAACGTCTAACGTCTAATAATTATCGTTGTTCAAGTTGTTTGATAAAATAAGAAATATTGGTATCAGCTGTCATGAGCAATCATGGGTCCTGAATGTGTTGCAGGCAAGTTTCACCCCAAAAGTGTTGGGTCAATCAAATGAAAACAGTAATTTTGCCGCGTGAACGAAATCGTCACCTTGGGGCATTAGCTCATCTGGTAGAGCGCTACATTCGCATTGTAGAGGTGGGCAGTTCGAGTCTGCTATGCTCCACTCCATTACCTTATTCAAGTTTCTAAAGTGGCGCAGCTACTTTAGAAACTTGAAGTTTAGAGGTTAGTGTTTAGTGTTTAGAGATTAGCCACTGGCTGTTATTCTCTCATTATATGGAAAATTATTCTTCACTAAACCCTAAACCCCAAGTTTATAAAGTTTTAGAACTTTAGAAAACTTGAATATGAAAACAGGCACGCCGTGAATCCTCATTGGGGTCACGGCGTGCTCGTTTCAATTTACGGGAAGCTTATTTACTTCACCAGGATCTTCTTACCGTTGTGGATGTAGATGCCAGCGGGCAGGTTACCCTCGCTGAACTTCTGACCCATCAGGTTGTAGTAAGCGCCATCCTCTTGGCTAGCGGCCTTTACCTCCTCGACAGCGGTCGTGCCACCGTACTCATAGTCGATGAGGGTAACGGGGAGCTCAACGTTGGTGCCGCAACCCAGCATAGCGGTAGCATCGGGGAAGTCATTGCCCTGAGCATACTCCAGGAAGCTGACGGTGTTGTTGGTATAGGTCATGCCCTTGTTCATGATGCCAGAGGTGTAGAAGGGGATGCAGTCGGTGCCATAGGTGCAGTTGTCATCATCCAGAGCATCGGCAACAAAGGTTACCAGCAGGTTCTTGCCCTCGGGGAGAACGAACGGCTCGGTCAACTCGAAATCGAAGTCAACATCGGTGTACAGAAGGCTCAACATGTCGTAATTCTCGTAGCCACCATAAACCATGTTGTCAAAAGCAAAGAACTGCTTAACGCCCTCGACCACGGCAAACGCGTTGTCGTCAACGGCCTGCATGTAAATCTTGCAGTCACGCATCATCTCTTCATAGCAATCGTCGTTGCGGAACTTGAACGAGATCTTGGTAATCGTCACGTCGCCCTTGCCCTCGAGCTCGGCCAGCTCGTCGGCGGTGTAAAGCAACTGAGAGCCGGTGTGGGCCAGATAGAAGTTGGTGGGAGCAACGCTGAAGTAGGAAGCGTTGTAAATCTCGGTCGGGTTGGAATAGTCGCCCACCTCGATAGAACCAGTTTGTACGTTCTGAGCCTGAGCGCTCATTGACATTGCAGCTACAGCTGCGAGAATCATGTAGAATTTCTTCATCTTGAATTAAATGATTAATTGGTTAATAAAACTGTTACTATAAAAAACAAATGCTTAAGGCTTTTCGGCCTTTAAACCTGAATAATAGACTTAATCTGGTTATTTTTCCACCACAAAAGTAAATAATTTTCAACAACCCGCCAAACTTTTTTTGCGATTATTCAAGTCGGTGCCTAAATGGCGCGTTGCCGGAATCGCGTCGCCGGCCTTTTTCACCGACAAGGAGATATTTTTGAAGTCTTGTGGTGCTTATCTCGATAATTTTTACTAGGTTTGCATCCCAGAAACCGTAATCCTTCTTGCCTATGACCGACCGCAAGACTCCTCATCCGCTAGTTGCCATTATCCCCGTAGTGGTGCTCATCGGCCTGCTCGTGATTGTCATCTCGCTATTCGGCTCCGACGCCCTGAGTGGCGGCAGCCAGATGGCGCTGCTGATGGGCGTAGCCGTGTGTGTGCTGATTTCGATGACCGTCTATCACATCCCGTGGAAGACGTTTGAGCGGCAGATGACCAGTACCATCGGCGATGTGGCGGTGACGCTGCTCATCCTGCTGTCGGTGGGCATGCTTGCCGGTTCGTGGATGATCAGCGGTGTGGTGCCGACGCTCATCTACTATGGCGTGCAGATACTCTCGCCCCGTTTCTTCCTGCTGAGCGCCTGCGTCATCTGTGCGCTGGTGTCGTTGCTCTCGGGGAGCTCGTGGACCACGGTGGCGACCATCGGTGTGGCCTTGCTGGGCATAGGCGAAGCGCTGGGCATTTCAGAGGCCTGGACTGCGGGAGCCATCATCTCGGGCTCCTACTTCGGTGACAAAATGTCACCGCTGAGCGACACGACCATCCTGGCCTCGTCCTCGGTGAAGGTGGATATCTTTGAGCACATCCGTTATATGGTCATCACCACGGTGCCATCCATCACGATTACTTTGATCATTTTCCTTATCGCGGGATTGGGCCACAACTCCGACGCCACGCTACAGGTCGACCAATACACCCATGGCCTGGCGGGGACCTTCAACATCTCGCTGTGGACCTTGCTGGTGCCCATCATCACCGGTGTGCTGATTGCCCGCCGCGTTCCGTCGATTATCGTGCTGTTCACCTCGGCCATCCTGGCGGGCGTGACGGCGCTGATTTTCCAACCGCATATCCTCGCCCAGATTGCCGGTGACGCGTCGCTGAGCACTCCTGCCGCCCTGTTCAAGGGCCTGGCCATCACCTACTATGGCGCGACAGCCGTTCAGACGGGCTATGAGGCGCTCAACGAGCTGGTTTCCACGGGAGGTATGGCGGGAATGCTGAATACCATCTGGCTGATTCTGTGTGCGATGTGCTATGGGTCGGTGATGGTGGCCAGCGGCATGATCGAAAGCATCACGAGGGTGATCCTCAAGTGGGTACGCTCTAGGTTCAGCCTGGTTACCTCTACCGTGGGCACGGGTATCTTCCTGAACCTGACCACCGGCGACCAGTTCATCAGCATCGTGCTGACGGCCGACATTTTCCGCAACGTGTATGACAAGGAGGGCTACGAGGCGCGGCTGCTGAGCCGCACGACCGAGGATGCCGCGACCGTGACCTCGGTGCTCGTGCCGTGGAACACCTGCGGCATGACCCAGGCAACGGTGCTCGGCGTCCCCACCCTCACCTACCTGCCCTACTGTTTCTTTAACATCCTGAGTCCGTTGACAACCATGGCCATTGCCGCACTGGGATGGAAAATCAAGCGGCGCAAAACGGCTGAAATAAGTTAATAGTTAATAGTTAATAGTTAATGCTTCCTAAGGTCTAAAGTCTAAGGTCTAAGGTCTAAAGTCTAAAATCTAGAATTTTAAAATCCAATAGGCGTTTTCTTTGAGTTTGTTCATCAAGGGCGGCATGAGGCCGCTATGAGTGTCAATCCACTGCCTTACAAGGGTTTGGGCCTCATCGCTTTGGTGGCCGGACAATAAGCCCGAGAGCCAATAGCCAGGGAAGAAGATGTCGCCTGTGCGCTGCACATCCTCGAGGGCATTAAGGCCTGGAACGATATAGCGGTTGCTGAAGGGTTCCCGCGTCGGGTCGTTGAGCAAGGCCAGCATATCCCGCGCCCAGGGCTCGATGCGGCGGTTCTCGGCCCGTAGCAGCTCGTTGAACAGTTGCTGTTGAACCTGTGTGTCGGGGTTGCAGGCGCGTGAGATAAAGTCAAACTCACGGCGCTGGTCCTCGTTGTTGAGGCGGCCACGTTGCTCGTCAAGAATCTGTTGCCACTGCTGCGGGCGCATGATGGCCAGATGATAGGCCATGCGCATATAATCGCGGGGATTAAGGAAAGCGGCGCTTTGCTTTTTCCAGATTTCGTCCATTTTGTCCACGACTGTGGGCGACACGGCATGGAGCGAGAGTTGACGAAGCAAGGTCTGGCGCACCGATTGCAGGCTGTGGCTCTCCATCAAATCCGACAGGCGGCACTCCGTTTCGTCCCGTTCCTTGTCATCAAGGTTTGGCAACAAGTCGCTGATATAACTACAGGTGGTCGAGGCTATCAGTTCGTTTTTCTCATGGGTGAGGAACTCGATGAGGACCTTTGTCAGGTCCCCTGCCGTGATGTGGCCCTGATGGAAGTTCTCGTAGAGGTTGAGCACGGCGGCATAGCGGGACAGGTCATTGTCAGCCATCGTTTTCCAGGCTTCGGACATCGTCGAGATGCCCTCACTTCTAAGGTTAAACTGACCATAGCCCTCGGCGTTGCTGTTGACAAACACGCCATCGTTATAACCCACGTAGAGTATACAGTCGCGGTCGTCCATATAAATGTGCTGCTGGCAAAATTTTCCGTTTTCATCCACATAGCCGATGTCAAAGCCCTGCTTCCACACCAGGTTGCGGTCATAGGGGTCGGTCTGACGCACCCGGAGAATGTCACTCATGCGGTTGGAATTGATGACAGGCATTCCCTTCTGCTTGACCCACACGTCGCTGAAGGATTGGGCGCTGTGCTCGGGGTTGAAACGGTCGAGTTCGACGATCAGGTCATCCCAACTGGCGTTACCATAGGCATATCGGCTGAGGTAGGAGCGCAAGCCGTCCCGCAGGTTGTCGGCGCCCTTCTCCTTCTCGAGTTTGCTCATCATGATGGGGGCCTTGTGATAGATGATGTTGCCATAAAGCAAGCCCGCCTTGTTCATGTTGTCAAGCGGCTGCTGGATGGGGTGCGTACCCTCGGTCCTGTCGGTACTCATCGCCAGCGGATAGTGGGACTTGATGAAGGCCAGGTCGTGGTTGATGTCGGGGAAATTCTCCCTGGCGATTTTGTCGGCCATGAAGTTGGCATAGACCTCCTTGGTCCACACGTCGTCGAACCAGCGCATCGTCACCAGGTCGCCAAACCACATGTGGGCCGTCTCGTGGGCGATGAGGTTAAGGCGTGACAGTTCCTCGTCGGGCGTGGGTTCCGGTCCAAGAAAAATGCGCTGGTCGTTGAACTGGATACAGCCCGGATGCTCCATGCCGCCGAACTGGTAGCCCGGCAGGACAATAAAGCCATAGTGCTCAAAGGGGTACGGGATGCCCGTATATTCCTCCATCCATCGCAGCGACAGGGCCACCTGGTCAAAGACGATGGGCAACTGGGCCACCTTCTTGGGGCCGGTCTCGCGATAGAGCGCCGTCAACTGGCGGCCGTCGCGGGTGGCCGTCTGCACGTTGAAACGGCCTGCCGTGAACGAGAACAAGTAGGTGGGAATGGGCTTTCGGGTGTCGTTGCTGATGCTTACCCACCCCTCGGGAATGTCCAGTTTCAAGTCAAAAACCGCCTTCAGGTCAGGCTGGTCAAAGCAGGCAAACACGCTGCGGGCATGGTCGGGCACAAACAAGGTGTACATATAATCCACATTACGGTTCAAGGCCTTGTCGCCGCTATAACCGCTCAGTGAGACCGAATTCTCGCCCTGTGCAAGACATCGGGCAGGAATCACGATGTGCTCGTTAAGCATAACCGTCTTTATGGTCTCGTCATTGACAAGCATCTCCTTAGATAATTGGCTGGCATCGCCCTGGAAATCAATCTGCAAGTCTTCGTCGCCCGTCCAATTGAACGATATCGTCTCCTTGAAATTGACGGGTTTAGCCTTCTCGGCTGGCAACGTAAACGACAGTTTATAATTCACGTCGCTGACGTGGGCCGAGCGGTAAACGGCCAGTTCGCGTGACACGCCATCGACAACGGGAATGGCCGCTGCCGCCCCAAGAGCCGACAAGAGCATGGTGAGGGCAAAAAGACAATATAAGACGGGCTGTTTCATGACTGTTTCGTTATAAAGATATCTGACGGAGTGGAACCGATGCGGCATCTGGCGCCGTACGGTTGTATCACTGCGGCAAAGATAATCATTTTCTTGGAAATTGACGACCCTGCCGGGAAGCCCAAGAAAAACCCCTGCCTGGCGTTGTGCCAAACAGGGGCAATCCTATAAACTATATTATTTCTATGAAACAGCCTTTGTCGGGTCGATTACATCATGCCGCCCATGCCGCCACCCATGCCGGGACCACCAGCGGGCATTGCGGGCTCGGGTTCCTTCTTCTCGGCGATGACGCACTCGGTGGTGAGGAACATGCCGGCGATGCTGGCAGCGTTCTCCAGGGCGATGCGGGCCACCTTGGCGGGATCGATGACACCCGTCTCGAACAGGTTCTCGAACTTCTCGGTACGGGCATTGTAACCGAAGTCATCCTTACCTTCCTTCACGCGGTTGACGATTACGGCACCCTCCAGGCCAGCGTTGGCAACGATCTGGCGCAGGGGCTCCTCGATGGCGCGCTGGATGATGTGGATACCCGTGGTCTCGTCATCGTTGTCGCCCTTCATGCCCTCGAGGGCCTTGAGGCAACGGATGTAGGCGGTACCGCCACCGGGCACGATACCCTCGGCAACGGCGGCGCGGGTTGCGCTCAGGGCGTCGTCCACGCGGTCCTTCTTCTCCTTCATCTCGACCTCGCTGGGAGCACCGATGTAGAGGACTGCCACACCACCCGAGAGCTTAGCCAGGCGCTCCTGCAGTTTCTCCTTGTCATAGGTGGACTTGGTATTCTCGATCTGCACGCGGATCTGGGCGATGCGGTCGGCAATCATGTCCTTGTTGCCGGCACCGTTGACGATGGTGGTGTTCTCCTTGTCGACGGTGACCTTCTCGGCAGTACCCAGCATCTCGAGGGTAGCCTTCTCGAGGGTCAGGCCGGTCTCCTCGCTGATGACGGTGCCACCGGTGAGGATAGCGATGTCCTGCAGCATCTCCTTGCGACGGTCGCCAAAGCCCGGAGCCTTCACGGCGCAAACCTCGAGCGAGCCACGCAGGCGGTTCACAACCAGCGATGCCAGAGCCTCGCCGTCAACGTCCTCGGCGATGATGAGCATGGGACGATGAGCCTGTACGGCACCCTGCAGCAGCGGCAGGATATCCTTCAGGCCCGAAATTTTCTTGTCAAAGATGAGGATGTAGGGACGCTCCATCTCGCATGCCATTTTGTCGGCATTGGTGACAAAGTAGGGCGAGATGTAACCGCGGTCAAACTGCATACCCTCGACCACGTCAACGCGGGTCTCGGTGCCCTTGGCCTCCTCGACGGTGATGACACCGTCCTGTTTTACCTTCTTCATGGCCTCGGCGATAAGCTGGCCGATGGCATCGTCGTTGTTGGCGCTGATGCGGGCCACATTCTCAATCTTGCTGAAGTCGTCGCCCACCTCCTGGGCCATCTCCTTGATACCCTCGACAACGGTCTTGACGGCCTTGTCGATACCGCGCTTCACGTCCATGGGGTTGGCACCGGCGGCCACGTTCTTGAGGCCCTCGGTGATGATAGCCTGAGCCAGAACGGTAGCAGTGGTGGTACCGTCACCGGCATCGTCGTTGGTCTTGCTGGCGACCTCCTTAACGAGCTGTGCGCCGATGTTCTGGAATTCGTCCTCGAGTTCCACCTCACGGGCAACGGTCACACCGTCCTTGGTGATGTGGGGGGCACCATACTTCTTGTCGAGAATCACATTGCGTCCCTTGGGACCAAGGGTTACCTTTACGGCGTCGCTCAGCTGGTCAACGCCTTTCTTGAGCTCCTCGCGAGCCTTGATATCGAATTTAATTAACTTTGCCATTTTTATTGTTGTTTTTAGTTTCTAGTCCCTAGTTTCTAGATGATCTAGAGTATCTAGATTTTCTAGAGTTTCTAGAATTCCTAATTTCTAATTCCTAATTTCTAATTTCTAATTCCTCATTATTCCACGACGATGGCCAAGATGTCGTTCTGGCGCATCATGAGCAGTTTCTCACCGTCGATCTCGATTTCGTTTCCGGCATACTTGCCATAGAGAACGGTATCACCGGGCTTGACAATCATTTCCTCGTCCTTGGTGCCGTTACCGGCTGCACGAACTTTGCCCTTGAGAGGTTTTTCTTTAGCGCTATCGGGGATGATGATGCCGCCGACAACTTCTTCTGCCTTAGCCGGTTCGATAAGAACGCGGTCGTTTAATGGTTTAATAGTCATGATTAATTTCTTGTTAATTAATTGTTGTTATTGTTTTTGAGTTGATTTCACGACCTGCAAGACTGCAACGAGTGTGCCAACGGCGTGAATGTGACAAATTGTCACCCGTCCTGCCAAATCGTGCCATCACGACTAACGGCATGAGATTCCCAACCGTTAAAGAAGAGAAATAAATGTTACACAATCCGATAATATTGGCAGGAACGCGAAAAAATGACTAAGTTTGCAGCCTCAAAGCAACATTGTAATAAAAAATGAGACTATTTTCTAAATTAGCTTTTGCCACAGTGATAGCCGTGCTGCTGTGCGCTTGTGGCGGCAACGAGACAACCTATCAGTACAAGACGAAGTATATGCCCGTTCAGCTCGTGGGCAGCGAGAAGTGGAGCATCCTCGACGTGAACAGCGGCGAGGTCGTGGCCAAGGACGCCTTTGACCGGGCGCCGTCGCCCATCGTGGCCGATATGTTCTATGTGATGAACGACGATGGCAGCTATGACTACTATAACGTGAGTGCCCCCACCCAGCCGGTGGCAGGCCACTTTGGCAGCGTGACGTCCTTCAGCGACGATGGCGTCGCCGTTGCCAGCAAGGTGGGCGGCCCATTGTGCGTCATCGACCGCAACGGCAACATCGTCAAGCAGCTGCCCAACGAGGTTTCGCAGTGTTCCATGTTCTCGCGCGGCATGGCCGCTATCCAGAACGACAACGGCCTGTGGGGCTATATCAATGCCAGCGGCGACACCGTCATTTCGCCGATTTATAACAGTGCCAACATGTTCCTCTATGACGATTACGCCATGGTGATTGACGAGCATCAGTCCAATGACAGTATTGTCATGTTCTCGGTCATCGACAAGACGGGCAGAGTCATGTTCACCAAGAGCAGCTCGGAATATCAACCCGTACAGCCCTACTTCATCAACGGCGTACTGCCCACGGTGAAAGGCGACTCGCTGGTGTGCCTGAACGAGAGCGGCAAGGAGGTCGATAACCCCATCAAGGACGACGAGAAGGTGAGCAAGGGCGGATATGACGATTACTCGCGCACCCCGTCGGGCGACTATGTCGTCATCAAGGGCAAGAAAGTCGGCTTGGTCGACAAGGACGGCAAGGAGCTGATTGCCATCAAGCATGACAACCTCATCGACATCAACGGCGAGCGCCTGATAGCCGTGGACGGCGACACCTATCACATCGTTGACCGCAACGGCAATGCCGTGGGCACAGCCAAGTTCAAGGACGCTCACGTGGCCGAGGACAACCCGTTTGCCACACGCGGCTTTATCGATACCGACCTGGCTGCGGCAGCCATGATGATGATGTTTGACGAGACCAGCGCCTGTGGTGCCGATGCCGAGACCTCCCTGATGGACATGAACCGCATGGTGGGCACCAATGCCGCCCCCTATGTGGGCAGCAACAGCCTGATCGTTCCCCAGGGCCCATACATCATCCACTATGTGTTTGACAAAGAGGTCGCCAGCGCTAATGCCGACAGCACCAGCGCCGAATTCAACTACGACGCCAAGGTGAAATGTGTCATCATCTCGCTCGACGTGAGACACTGTCCCGCCAACACCGAGCCCACCGTTGTCAAGAAGATTGAGAATCGCCTGGGTACCAAGGGCTTTGTGTTCGCCAGGGACGGCATCTTCTGCAGTGATCACCTGACAGCCCTGACAACGGGCTATGAGCAGGGCGTCATCAGCCTCATCTACTATATGCACTTCAACCAATCGGTTCCTCAAGACAAGAAGAAGAGGAGTTAGGAGAGAAGAGAGAAGAGATAAGAGATAAGAGATAATAGTTAATAGTTAATAGTTAATAGTTGGCATCCGCTTCCTCTGCTTCCTCTGCTTCCTTTGTTTTATCCGTTTTATCCGTGCTTTCCGTTTTATCCGTGAGTGCACGACCAACCAAAAAACAAAAACTAAAAAACAACATAATATGTATTACGTACAAAAGACACTGGAGATTTCGTCGGCCCATATGCTGTTTCTCGACCACAACAGCAAGTGCGAGAACCTGCACGGCCACAACTGGATTGTGAACGTCTATTGCAAGGCCAAAGAACTTGACGACAACGGCATGGTCACCGACTTCACCATCATCAAGGAGATGGTGCACGGCAAGCTGGACCATAAGAACCTGAACGAAGTGCTGGACTTCAACCCCACAGCCGAGAACATCGCCCGCTGGATTGTCGACATCGTGCCCAACTGCTACCGCGCCGACGTTCGCGAGAGCGCCAACAACCTGGCCATCTACGTCAAGGACGAGGACAACAATGTGGAATGAGGAATGAGAAATTAGGAATGAGGAATGAGGAATGAGAAATTAGGAATTCTAGAATATCTAGATTATCTAGATTATCTAGAGCATCTAGAAACTAGGGACTAAAAACTAAAATAATGTACAAGGTCAACGAAATCTTCCATTCGCTGCAGGGCGAAGGGTTCAATACAGGTACCGCCAGCGTGTTTATCAGGCTGAGCGGCTGTAACCTGCATTGTGCCTTCTGCGACACGCGACACGAGGAGGGCACGATGATGTCGCTGCCCGAAATCGTCGAGCAGGTGATGCAGTACCCTGGGGCTCCGCTCATCGTGCTCACGGGCGGCGAGCCGTCGTTGTGGATTGACGAGGATTTCGTGATGGGGCTCAAGCAGATGACGGGCAAACGCATCGCCATCGAGACCAACGGCACCCGTCCCCTGCCCCACGGCATCGACTGGGTGACCCTGTCGCCCAAGACGGGCCTTGGCGACAGCGGCGATTTGCCCGTGGTGCTCACCCGCTGCGACGAGCTCAAGGTGGTCTATCTGGGCCAGGACTTGTCACAATATGACAACATCACAGCCGACCACCGCTACCTGCAACCCTGCTGGGTGAGCAACGAGAGCGACCGCAAGCGCAACATGCTGACCACCGTCCAGGCCGTACTCGACCACCCCGACTGGCGACTGTCCCTGCAGACCCACCGCATCCTCGACATCCGCTAGCAAACCGTCACCGTCTGTTGCGTTGTCAACGCAACAAACTGAACTCAAATAACAAGCGCCCGCACTCCATTGGCTGGAATGCGGGCGTTTCTCTAATCTCTAAACAGCGAGCGCAGCGAGCTTCACTAAACTCTAAACCCTACACGCTAAACTGCGAGCGCAGCGAGTTTCTCTAAACTGCGAGCAGGGCGAGCTTCTTACTGGCGACCTGACAGGACGACGTCGCGGTTGGTCTTGCCGATAAGGCCCTGGAGGACCTTGCCGGGACCCAGTTCCTCGGCCTCGGTCATGCCGTCGGCAACCATGTTGGCAACGATGTGGCTCCAGCGAACGGGAGCGGTAAGCTGCTGCAGCAGGTTGGCCTTGATTTCGGCGGGATCGGTGTGGGGCTTAGCGTCCACGTCCTGGTAGATGGGGCAAACGGGAGCCGAGAAGTCGGCAGCCTCGATAGCCTCGGCCAGTTCGGCGCGGGCAGGCTCCATCAGGGGCGAGTGGAAGGCACCACCCACCTTGAGGGGCAAAGCGCGGCGTGCGCCGGCCTCCTTAAATTTCGCACATGCGGCCTCGATAGCGGCAATCTCACCCGAGATGACCACCTGACCGGGGCAGTTATAGTTGGCGGGGACGCAGATGCCGTCGATGGTGGCACAGATTTCCTCCACCTTGGCGTCGTCCATGCCGATGATGGCAGCCATCGTCGAGGGAGCGGCCTCGCAAGCCTTCTGCATGGCCAGTGCACGTGCCTCGACCAGTTTCAGACCCTGCTCAAAGGGAAGTGCGCCAGCGGCTACCAGTGCCGAGAACTCGCCCAGCGAGTGACCGGCAACCATGTCGGGCTTGAACTCGTCGCCCATGGTGAGGGCGAGGATGACCGAGTGCAGGAATACGGCGGGCTGGGTGACCTTGGTCTGCTTCAGGTCCTCCTCAGTGCCTTCAAACATGAGGTCGGTGATGCGGAAGCCCAGCACCTCATTGGCTTTCTCAAACAATTCTTTGGCCTGGGGATTGTTGTCATACAGGTCCTTGCCCATACCCACAAACTGTGCACCCTGACCGGGGAATACGAATGCTTTCATTGTCTTGATCTTATTATTTAGTAGTTAATGATGTTTCTTTAATCCAAAACGGCTGCAAAGGTAATTAAAAAAGTTTAGAGTTTAGGGTTTAATGTTTAGAGTTTTTTTTGCCGCACTCACCGAGACAACACTAAACCGCTAATAATCAACATCTAACTATTATCTATTAACTCTTAACTATTAACTCTCACTAGGCCAGGTATTCGGTGGGGTCGTCGATGCCGGCTTCCTTGAGGGCCTGGCGGCGCTCGGTGCAGGTGCCGCAGGTGCCGCAGTGCTTCTCGCCGCCCTTGTAGCAGGAGTAGGTCTCGCTGTAGTCGAGTCCCAGGGCCGCGCCATGGCGTGCGATGTCGGCCTTGCTCAGGTCGGTGTAAGGGGCATAGACCTTGACGCCCTCGTAGGTGCCCGTCATCATGGCCGTGCTCATGGCCTCGATAAAGGGTGAGCGGCAGTCAGGGTAGATGCTGTGGTCGCCCGCGTGGTTGGCAATCATCACGCGATGCAGGCCGTTGCTCTCGGCGATGCCGCAGGCGATGGCGAGCATGATGCCGTTGCGGAACGGCACGACCGTCGATTTCATGTTCTCGTCGTTGTAGTTGCCGTCGGGGATGGCGTCGGGGCTCTCGAGCAGGGCGCTCTTGAAGTACTTGTGCATGAAGTCCAACGGGATGATCAGGTGCTTGATGCCCAGGCGCTCGCAGTGCATGATGGCGCAGCGGCGCTCACGGCCGTTCTGTGTGCTGCCGTAGTCAAAGGTGATGGCCATGGCAATCTCGTCCTTGTACTCATAGAGCATGGTCGTCGAGTCCATGCCACCCGAGGTGATGATAACCGCGTCTTTCTTTGCCATAGTCCTATCAATCGTTGTGGAAATTGCTGATCAGGCGGGCACGCACCATGTCCTGGTGCTCACTGTCGCCGTAGTTGGCAAACGGCTTGATGCTGATGCCGCCGCGGGGGTTGAACAGGCCGATAACCTCCAGATACTTGGGGTCCATGAGCTTGACCAGGTCCTTCATGATGATGTTCACGCAATCCTCATGGAAGTCGCCGTGGTTGCGGAAGCTGAACAGGTACAGCTTCAGGCTCTTGCTCTCGACCATGCGCACGCGCGGGATGTAATTGATGATGATGTGGCCGAAGTCGGGCTGACCCGTCTTGGGGCACAACGAGGTGAACTCGGGGCAATCGAGCGTCACCACATATTCGTTCTCGGGGTGCTTGTTCTCGAAGGTCTCCAGCACGTCGGGACGGTAATCAAACTCATAGGTCGTGCCCTGGTTGCCCAACAGCGTCACACCCTCGAGTTCCTTTTCATTTCTTGACATAAAATCAACTGTTTAATGCGTTTGGGACTGCAAAATTAGTAAAAAAACACACATGCGAGCCATAAATGGCCGACAACCTCACTTGAGCAGCAGGTCCAGCGCAAAGCGGGCCGCCTCGAGCCCTTGAGGCTCCATCCGGTCAAGGCTCTGCAATGCCGCCAGCCTTACCGGCTCGTCCACGTCATCGCTGCAGCAGGTGAGCAGGTGGCGGCTATAGGCGACGGTAAACTCGGGATGGCCCTGAAAAGTAATGACCTGATGGCCAATCCTGAACGATTCGTTCTTGCAGAAATCGCTCGTGGCACACCGCACGGCATCGGGCGGCAAGGTCATCACCTGGTCATGGTGGCTATAGAGCAGGCGCATCTCCCCGTCGGGGAAATAGTGCCGCATTTCCTCATCAATCACACGGGAGGCACGCACTCCGGCGCCAAAACCGCCCTCATAGGGTCTCACCTCCCCACCCAGGGCCCGGGCTATCACCTGATGCCCGAAGCACACGCCCATCAATCGTGCCCCGCGCTTATAGGCCGATTGGACCCAATGCACGAGGGCCACAATCCAGGGCTTGTCGTCGTAGGCCGAATCGAGGCTACCCGGAATCAGATAAAGTTCATCGGTATTGACGTCGCCGGGCAATTCACCTTGCCAGGTCTGGTAAACACGGTAAGAGAACTGCTGGCCGGTGGCGGCAAACAAGTCGATGAACAGCGATCCATAATTGGGGATGAAATCCGGCAGCCTACCCGGGAAGGTGTCACACAACAGGATATTGACGTGTGTCATAGTTCGTCGATTTCCTCGCCCGTGCGCTCCATGATGCTGGCGGCCAGGCCGTCGGCCGTCTGGATGATGGACACGAGGGGATAGAGCTTGCGTGCCGCGTCATAGTTGCGCACGTCCTCGTAGCTGTTCTGGTTCACGCCCCAGGCGCCCATGTGCCAGCGTATGGCGAGCATCTCGTCGTCATTCAAGGGCAAGCCGCTGCACAGCAGCAGTGCCAGCGACTTCTCGCCATGGCCCATCGGGAAATTCTTGTAGGTAATCTTATAGCCCTCGGCGTCCTCCCAGATGCCCAGCGCGTTTTTCTTCTTCTTGACCGACCGCTTGTAGATGTCGCACTTGCACACGTCGTGCAGCAGGCTGGCGAGGATGACGCTGTCGCGCTTGACCTCTTGCTGCAAACTGGGTTCAAGGGGCTTCATCGCCTCCCAAACGGCCAGAGCGGCCTTGCAGGTGTTGAGCGAGTGGCGAGCCAGTCCCCCCTCGACGTTCAAGTGGTGTCCGGCCGAGGCGGGAGCGGTAAAAAATCCCCACTCCTCGAGGTCACCTATCACATCCTCGATGCCCTCGCGCTCGGTCGAACGCAACAGCTCGAGTATCTCTTCCTTACAGTTCTTATCGCTGGTTTTCATTATTGAGTGTTATTTTAGTTTTTAGTTGTCGTGCACGCGCGGATGGAACGGATGAAACGGATATAACGGATGAAACGGATATAACGGAGGAGGCGGTTGCTAACTATTATCTTTTATCTCTTATCTGTTATCTCTTATCTGTTATCGTCTCGTCGGTTTATAGCCGTGCTCGCGGCGATACTTGCGCACGTCGCGGAACAGGTCGGTGGCATAGACGAAGTTGTTCAGGTCGTCGTTGTCCACGTCATAGATTTCGTCCTTGTTGCCAATCCAGCCCACATGGCCCTTGTTGATGAACACGATGTTCTCGCCGATGCCCATCACCGAGTTCATGTCGTGGGTGTTGATGATGGTGGTAATCCCGAACTCGTGGGTGATGTCGCTCAAGAGTTCATCAATCACAATCGACGTCTTGGGGTCAAGGCCCGAGTTGGGCTCGTCACAGAAGAGGTACTTGGGGTTCAACGCGATGGCACGTGCGATGGCACAGCGCTTCTGCATACCACCCGAGAGCTCGCTTGGGAACTTGTTCTCACTGCCCGTGAGGTTGACGCGGTCGATACAGAACTGGGCACGGTCGCGCATCTCGCTGTTGCTCATTTTCCCGAACATCACCAGCGGGAACATCACGTTACCCATCACCGTCTCGCTGTCGAATAGCGCCGAGCCCTGGAAGAGCATACCAATCTCCTTGCGCAGTTCCTTGCGCTGCTTGCGGTTCATCTTGGTGATGTCGCGGCCGTCGTACAGGATTTCGCCCTCGTCGGGGTCAAACAGGCCCACGATATTCTTGACGAGGACGGTCTTACCCGAACCCGACTGGCCGATGATGAGGTTGGTCTTGCCGTCATAGAGCTTGCAGCTCACGTTATACAATACCTGACGGACGCCCCCTTCTTCCTTAAACGACTTGGATATATTCTTGACTTCAATCATTTTTTTTGAGACTTTAGACTTTAGACCTTAGACGTTAGACTTTAGACTTTAGACTTTAGTGGATGCCAACTGTTCACTATTAACTATTAACTATTAACTATTAACTGTTAGAGGAGCAGGAGGGTTAGAATAACGTCTGCGACAAGAATCATGATGTTGCTCATCACAACGGTGTCGGTACTGGCCTGTCCCACCTCTACCGAGCCGCCCTGCACCGAATAGCCGTAGTAGCAGGCGATGGTGGACATCAGGAAGGCGAAGAACAGCGACTTGATGAGCGCAAACCAGACATACCACGGGATAAACAGCGACTGAATGCCGAAGATGTAGGTGTCCGGATCAACGATTCCCGTGATAACGCAGATGAGCCAGCCGCCCAACAGGCTGGTTGCCATACAGATGACCACCAGGAAAGGCAGGATGGAAATCAGCGCCAAAATCTTGGGAGCCGCCAGGAAGTTGGCACTGTTGATGCCCATGATGTCGAGGGCGTCGATTTGCTCGGTCGCCCGCATGGTGCCTATCTCGCTGGCGATGTTTGAACCGATCTTACCCGACAGAATCAGGCACAGGATGGTCGAAGAAAACTCCAGCAGGATGATCTCGCGCGTTGTCAGTCCCACCGTGTAACGGGGCAGCAACGGGTTGGAGATGTTCAACTTTATCAGGATTGTACACAACGAGCCGATGAACAGCGACACGATGATAATCAGCGGTATCGAGTCGATGCCCAGCTTGTAGATTTCGTTAAAATACCGTTTGAAGAACACTTTCCACTTGTCCGGAATGGCAATGACACGCCACATGAACATGCAGTACGCTCCAAACTTATCGAGCATTTTGGTCAATAACATAACTTTCTATTTGTTTCAACCTGCAAAGTTAATCAAAAGTTTTAAGACCCTGGATTTTTAGGGCTTAAAAAATGGGAAGAATGGGAGCTATAGTGGCTATAGTAGCTATAGGGACTATAGGGACTATAGGGACTATAGTGGCGGGGAGTCGCCGTTACAGTAGGGAGGACTCGTCGATGAGGTTGTTGAGCATGGCGTAGACCGTGAGGCCCGCAACGCTCTTGATGCCGGTCTTGTGGGTGATGTTCTTGCGGTGAGAAATGACCGTGTGGACGCTCACGTTGAGGGCGTCGGCAATCTCCTTGTTGGTCTTGCCCTGGGCAAGCTGGATGAGCACGGCGGTCTCGCGCTTGGTGAGTTCGTAACTGCCCTTGCCCGCATCGGCTTCTCCAGGCGATGCCTGGGCCAGCGTCTCGATGATAACCGCCCGGCTGTCGCGGATATCGACCACAGCGTCAAAGTTCTTCAAGGCCTCGCGTTCGACATACTGGTAGACCAGCGCGACCAGCGCTAAGTGGTGTTCGCCCTGCAATTTGGCAAAATCGACAGGCAGCGTCGGGTTGATGAGCACGATATCGGGCCGTGACGCTAACACGCGCTTGGCCAGCTGGTCGGCATTCATCTCGGGTTCGAGGACCTTAAAGCGAATTTGGCCCTCGAGAATGGACTTCAGCCCCTCGATGATGAGTTCCGACGGTTCAACTATCAATAGTCGCTGTTTCATGAGAGGATGGCTTTTTCGAGGTGACGAACCAGGGGAACCATGATTTTCTCCTCAATGAAAGTGTGTTTCTTGAGATCTTCGCTCAGGCGCAGGATATCATCGACCACATCCATCACGTTGTCATCATCGACCTGGGGCGGCAGATACTTGAAGACGATGTTAAGCAGGTCATCGAGTTTGCCCTCGATATCGCTGTGAGTCTGCAGGAATTCGCCGATGCTGTAGGTCGTGTCCTGCTGGCCCGCCATCAACGCGCGGATATGGGGGAAGACGTCACGCTCCTCGTGCAGGAAGTGGTCCACGACCTCCTGCTTGTATTCCTTAAAGAAGCCGATGAACACATGCCCGATGCGGCCC
The DNA here is from genome assembly GCA_902776955.1 of uncultured Bacteroidales bacterium. Taxonomy (GTDB): domain Bacteria; phylum Bacteroidota; class Bacteroidia; order Bacteroidales; family Muribaculaceae; genus Sodaliphilus. The sequence continues at coordinate 19,884 of CACYSG010000026.1, forward strand.
CTCAGGTTAGAGGCTATCGCGTCGAGGTGGCGCTCGATGTGCGGCAATCGCTTGTCAACATAGTAGCGGTGTGACTTTTCCAGATAAGGCACCAGCCCGGTCATGTCGGTGCCCAGGATGGTCGCCGTCGATGGAATATAGTTGTTGAAGGTATAGACGTTGCTGATGAGCAGGAAGAATCCGGTATCCACACCGTTATCTTCACACACCTCGGCTATCGAACGGTCGCCGAAGCCCAGGTGGATGCCCAGGCGTGCGGGCAGCGGGAGCAACGACGGGTGAGCCACTATCAGGTCGCTAAGGCGGCTCTCGCCTGCAAAGAGGCGCGATTTCGCGTTATTTTTCATTTCTTGTTCACTTTTTTACTGTTTACTGCTGCAAATATAGCACTTTTCTCCGATTCCCGCAAACGCAGAGGTCGTCGCACGGCTAGAAAGACCAGCCGTCATAAATCATCAGCCTGCTGATGTCCCACGCCTTGAACTGGTGGGGCGTCAAGTCGGTACTGTCGCCGATGACCGTCATGTTGCGAGGCTGGACAGCGCCCTTGACGGGATAGCGCAGGATGCTGTAACCCAAGCCCTTCCACGGATAGGCATTCGCGCCCATCACGTCGAGCAACGTGGGATACACGTCCACCTGGCCGATGATATCATCATATCGCAGGGTTGTGTCACAGCCCAGCACAATGAGCGGAATGCCCCAGTCATCGGGCACAAACTCATAGTCGGAGCGTCCCTCGACACGGTTGCGATAGACCTGGGTGTGGTCGCTCACGATGGCCACCACGGTATTTTCCCACAGGCCCAGGCGCCGCAAGTCGCCAACAAAGGCCCCGATGCAACTGTCGGTCACGTTGACACAATTGAGATAGCCGCGCGCCTCGGCGGTGAGGGTGTCGCTGGCGGTAATCCACGAGGGGCGCACCTTGCCGTCGGTATAGGGCGTGTGCATCGTCATGGTCACCATCTCCAGGAAGAACGGCTGGCGCAACTGCGGGAGGAGGGCGGCGGCAAAATCGGTCATCGCCGCATCGTCCACACCGCCATGCCGCGCGAGCGCCCCCGAAGCCTCCAGATGGTCGCGGGTGTAGAGCGTATCAAATCCATAGGTACGGGCCGTCACATTCTGGTTCCAGTTCACACCAGGCGTGCAGATGAGTTCACGGCAGTCATAGCCCTTGAGAGCCGCAGCCAGCGTGGGGAAGGGACCTTGACCCCAATTCACGGCCACGACACCGTCACGCAGGGGCAGCAGGCCCGTGTTGTAGATGAAATGGGCATCGCTCGAGTGGCCATGGCTCGTCTGGAACAGGACATGGGGCGCATAAATCACGCTGTCGCCGGCAAGCAGGCGGTTCAGCGACGGGGTCACCTCGCGGCCGTCCACCTCCATGCCGATGGGCCAGGTGTGCAGCGACTCGACGATGATGAGCACGAGGTTGCGACCCCCAGTGAGGGCAAAGCGGTTATCGATATAATGCGGGCATTCCTCGTCCAGGAAACGCTGCACCTCGGCACGCTCGTCATCGGTCAGGGTGTGGCTGTTGAGCGCCGCCTGGTATAACGAAAAGGCACAATAGGGCAAGAATCCGTTTTGGCCGAAATACTCGCGGTTGCTGAAGTTGTGGAGAAAACGCCTCTTGTAATTGTCGGTCCCGTCAACATAGCCCACCACGCCGATGACAGCCGAGGCTAGCAGCGTGTACAGGAAAGGCTTGAGGCGTGAACCATCGCCCCCCTCACGACGGCCAAGCAGGCAGAGCGCCACCAGCAACAGGAAAGGCACGACGATAAGCAGGTCCTGCCACCGCAACAGCGCCACAGTGCTCGACATGAGGGTGGAATTGACATTATCGGTGAGGGTCAGGCTCTGCCACGGCATCAGGTCGTCATATGCCCGGCAATAGCACGTCTGCATCAGGCACCACACCGTCAACAGGGCCAGCGGAATCCACACCAGCCAACGCCAGCGGCGGCGAAGCAACCAATAGGGGGATAAGAGCAGCAGCGCGTTAGCGACCGAAATGGCCACCACATGCCACTCGTGCAGCATGCGCCCCACTCCACCCAACTGGGTGTCGAGCGCCACGATAAAGCATTGCCACGCCACAACGGCGACACAACAGCCGAAAAACAGCGTTCCGTACCGCTCATTGCGACCCATATGCCTCATCCAGGCCCCCATCGGCAAATGCTAGACTTTCTTGATGATGTGCGACACCACGCCCCACACCTGGAAATTGCTGTCCTCGCGCACGGGCAGCTCGGGATAATCGGCATTGGCGGGCGTGAGATATACCCCATCGGGCTTGACGCTTAACTTCTTGACGGTGAAATCCCCGTCGATGAAGCAGACGGCGATATTCCCGTCATGGGGCGTCAACGACCGGTCAATGATGAGCAGGTCGCCCTCGTTGATGCCGGCATCGACCATAGAGTTGCCGATCACGCGGGCACAGAAGGTCGCCGCCGGATTGGTGATGAGTGCGCGGTTGAGGTCGATGCTGTCGGCATATTCCCCCTGGGCGGGACTGGGAAACCCCGCCTGCACCCTTCCCTCAAAGAATTGGAGTCCAAACGACTTCGATTCCGGAGTTATCTGTGAAATCTTGATTTCGTCCATCGTTTCTATACCTTCACGATAAGTCCATCATAAGCCAGCTCTACCCCCTCGGGCAGAATTTTGGGAGAATCGGCATGCAAGCCGATGCGGTCGCTCATGTGGATGAGATAGGCCTTGCCTGGCTTGATGCGGTCTATAACGGCCAGCGTCTCGCTCAGGCACATGTGGGACAGGTGCGGCTCGATGCGCAGGGCATTGATGACCAGCAACGGCACGCCCTTGAGACGTTCAATCACCTCGTCGGCAATGGTCTTGGCATCGGTGATATAAGCCAACGGGCCGATGCGAAATCCGCAAATCGGCAGTTTATAGTGCATTACCGGGATGGGCTCCACCCTGACACCCTCGACCAGGAACGGCTCGTCGCCGATGACGTGTTCCTCGAACTGGGCCACGCCAGGATAGGGGTCAGAGGCAAAGCAGTAGGGAATGCGTTGATGCAGGTCGCGCAGCACGTCGGGGCGGCCATACAGCGGCATGGGCTTCTCGTAGCAGTAGACCCGCAAGTCGTCAAGGCCTGCCACGTGATCAAAGTGGATGTGGGTGATGAGCACCGCATCCAGGTTATCATCGCTGGCCCGCAGCATCTGGGTTCGGAAGTCGGGGCCGCAGTCAATGAGTATCCTCGCGCCCTGATAGCGCACGATGGCCGATGTGCGCAGGCGCATGTCGCGCACGTCAGAGCTCGTGCAAACGGGACAATAGCAACGCAGCATGGGCACACCTGTCGAGGTGCCCGTGCCCAGAAATTCTATCTCCAGTGTAGTCGGTTCCATTTATCTCCTGAATTGATTGAGCAAGCCGTCAACAAAGAACAGATAAGACCCGCCATCATAATACCAATATTCCCTCATGCCGCCCTGATCGGGAATCTCGCTGACACGACGCGGGGCACCCAACGCAAGCCGGCACTCCTCCTTGGTCATTCCCTCAACCACCTGGCCGCGGGTGATGCGGTCCCAGTTGGCCGTGGAAATCGCAGGATAGGACTCATGGGGGTCACGGGCAACAAACAAAGCGTCAAAGTCGCGGCCGTGCATCGTCGAGGCGTTGTCACTCATCCACACCATCGCCCGCTCGCCCAGGTCGGCTGTCGTAAACAGCAACCGCAAGGGCATCACCGAGTTACCGGGCAAGACACGGTCCACATGCACCTTGATGAAGTGCCGCCCGTTGACCATCTGCTCGCTGTCGCGGTCATACCAGATGGGGGTGCGGATGTAATAGTCCTTGCCTACCACCTGACGGGCGATGTGGTCCACCATGTCCATGTCGATGAGCAACGGAATCGAGAATCCCGGCTTGAACGACTCGATGGTCTTACCGGTGCGGTAACAATAGACATTCCCGTTATCGGGATCTCTGAACATCAAGTTGACCGTCGCGCGGTTATCATACAAGCCACCCGTGTCATAACCGCCGTATTCCAGCACGCGCCCGGCCAGGGACACCGTGTCGATGTCATAGTCGTTGCTATGGGCGAACAGGAGTCTCACCTGATTGTCGGCGACCCAAAAGCGCTTGCCCGACTTCCATGCCGGCAACGAGTCCTGATAGGCGTCAATCGTCACGACCGGCTGTCGATTCTCGGACTGCTCGATGACACGTCGCACATCCTTGTCGGTCACCGGATTAGACACCTCAATGCCCGTGCCGCATGACGACAAGACCATGAACAAGAGACACCCCGCGGCCAAAGCCTTGGGGTATCGTTGCGCTATACCTCGCTGGGAACGCGGCATCGGGTCTAATTATTTTTTATTGTGCTCTCTCTTTGCGTCTTCGAGCGTCTTTGCACCGGCTTTATTGATCGAACGGGTAACGGTCGAGATGCTGACATCGCCGTTCAAGCCATCGCTAGCGACCTCTTCAAGAGCCTCTTTCTTGGTTGCGGTACCCTTTTCGGTCTTCATCACGACCATATCGGCGGCAATGCGCTCGCGAGTTCCCATAAGGGCCTCCTGGAAAGCGGTAAGGGCGGCATCAAAGCCCGTAGCCTTCACTTCCTCTTCCTTGGCTCGGATGCTGTCATCCATGGCAAAGATGGCTAACGTATCCTGTACTTGCCACAGCGAATCGAGTTGTGCGGCATAAAGTTCGCCTTGAGCCTTATACTTAGCCACAGCCTCGGCTTCCTTATTGTCTTTACATCCCATCAGCGACACGGCCAGGATGGCTGCCGCCATCAATAATACCTTCTTCATTTTGTTAAACTTGTTTGAAAGATTTTGACTTATATTGTTACTTAAATTTAATTGATTAACCTTGTTGACGCAAGAGGGCCTCATGCATGGCACGGGCCAACTGATCGGGACAGGAGGTGTTCTTGTATCCGCAACGGATACCCTGCAGCTTGCTGATCACTTCATCGGCCCGCATACCTCGCACGAGCGTCGAAATGCCTTGCAGGTTGCCGTGACAACCTCCCGTGAACTGGACATCCTGTACGATGCCCTGTTCATCGATATCAAAGTCTATCTGGGACGAACACGTCCCTTGAGGATAATAGGTATATTTCATCTTTAATATTTGATTACTTGTTCCACTCCAACAGGCCCCGCACATCAAGCACGCGCAACTCGTTGCTGTCATACTCGATAATGCCGTCTTCCTGGAGCCGATCGAGCGAAGCGACAAGCGTCGTGCGCTGGGTTCCCAGCAGCGAGCACAGGTCCTTCTGCTTATAATTCATGATGATGTCGGTGGCTCCCGTTACCGCCAATGAGTCAACCAGCAATCGCAGCCGTTCGGCCACCGAGCCGTCCCTTATCGACATCACCGAGCCGACAACGCGCTGGCTACCCGATGACAGGTAATTCAGGATATTGAACAGGAACACCTTGTCGCTGTTGACCATCTTGACATAGTCGGACTTGAGCAACTGCAGAATGCCACAGGGTCCCTCGGCAACCGCCGTGAAGGGATATACCGTCTCGCGGCCGAACAAGCACTCGGCGGCCAGGACATGAGGCGTCGACAGGGTCTGATGGAACGAAACCCGCAGGTGGTCACACATCATGCTCAGGCGCACCCGTCCCGACACGATAAACTTGAGGTGGGTGCACGGATCGCCCGCAGCAAACACTTGCTCGCCGTTGCGGAACTTGAGGAAATGGAACGGCAGCTTCTCCACGAGGGCCGTGATCTTATCAGTGCTCACCCCCTGGAAAAGCGGCAGCTGCATCAACTGTTGGTACATGCTGTTCATGACACAATGCGGCTATTCCCCGTAGATTTCACTTGCGCCCTAACTCATCAATCACCTGCTCGACGGTCAGCGTCTGCTGCTCACCGGTGGCCATGTTCTTGAGGGCTATGGTGCCGTTCTCCACCTCATCGGCGCCAACGATGGCGACATAGGGTATCTGCCTGTCGTTGGCATAGTTCATCTGCTTCTTCATCTTCGCGGCATCGGGATAGAGCTCGGCACTGATGCCAGCCCGACGGAAGGTCATGATATGGCGCAGCGAGGCGCTGGCCTCCTGCTCACCGAAGTTAACAAACATCACGCGTGCCGTGGCCATGGTGTCGGCCGGATAGAGGTCAAGCGCGTTGAGAACATCATAGATGCGGTCGGCACCGAAGCTGATGCCCACGCCTGACAAGCCCGGCATGCCGAAGACGCCCGTCAGGTTGTCATAGCGGCCGCCGCCGGTGATACTGCCGATGGCCACGTCGAGGGCCTTGACCTCGACAATGGTGCCTGTGTAATAGTTCAAGCCACGGGCTAACGACACATCAAGCTCCACACGGGCACGGGTGCCCAGTTGAGCCACATGGTCCAGCACGTAACGCATCTCCTCGATACCCTTCATGCCCACCTCGCTAGCGGCCAGCATTCCGGCAAGGGCCGTCAGGCGCTCGTCGTTGGTGCCGTCCAGTGCCAGCAGGGGCTGCAGGGTGGCGATGGCTTCATCGGTGAGGCCTTTCTCCTTCAACTCGGCATTGACGCCATCAAGCCCGATTTTGTCCAGCTTGTCGATGGCGACGGTGATATCAATAATCTTGTCGGCTGCGCCGATGACCTCGGCTATACCGCTCAGGATCTTGCGGTTATTGAGCTTGACGGCGACATTGATGTTGAAGCGGTTGAACACCTCGTCGATCATCGTCACCAGCTCAACCTCATTCCACAACGAGTCACTGCCCACAATGTCGGCGTCACACTGGTAGAACTCACGGTAACGCCCCTTCTGCGGACGGTCGGCGCGCCAAACGGGCTGCACCTGGTAGCGCTTGAACGGCATCTGCACGTCGTTGCGGTGCTGCACGACATAGCGCGCGAAGGGCACCGTCAAATCGTAGCGCAGACCCTTCTCGCTGATGCGGCTCGTCAAGTGCAGCGAGTCGTGTGCAGCGAGCAAATCGTCGGGGGCGTCCTTGAGGTAGTCGCCGCTGTTCAGAATCTTGAACAGCAGTTTGTCTCCTTCCTCGCCATACTTGCCCATGAGCGTCGAGAGGTTCTCAATGGCGGGAGTCTCTATCTGCTGGAAGCCGTAGAGCAGGAACACGTCCTTGATGGTATTAAAAATATAGTTGCGGCGCGCCATCTCGATGGGTGAGAAATCGCGCGTCCCCTTGGGAATAGATGGTTTTTGTGCCATTATTTTATTGATCTATCGTCTTCTTATTAAATATGTATAATTCTACTGTTGATTATCTCCTTCTTCCGCCCAAGAACATTGCTGCATAATAAATTAATGTAGCCAGCGAGCCGACGGCTGCAACGACATAGGTGTAGGCAGCGGCACGCAAGGCATCTTTGGCATAGGTGAGCTGCTCACCGCTGACGATACCTGATGTCTCGAGCCACTTGGTTGCCCGGCGGCTGGCATCCACCTCGACGGGCAAGGTCACAAAACTGAACAGCACCGTCATGGCGAATAACGCGAGGGCAATATACAAGGGGAGCGGTGTCACCTCATATAAAACGATGCCTGCTACCAGCAGCCAATTGATGGTGTTGGAGGCAAGAGACACGATGGGCACCATCTTGGTGCGCAACTGCAACATGCTGTATCCCACCTTGTGCTGAACGGCGTGACCGCACTCATGGGCGGCAACGGCGGCAGCGGCTATGCTGTTGGTGGCATAAACGGGCTCACTCAGGTTCACCGTCCTGTTGGCAGGGTTGAAGTGGTCGGTCAACTGTCCGCTCACACTGGTCACCTGCACGTCTCCACATCCGTTCTGCTGCAACATGGCGTTAGCGATGTCGCGTCCTGCCATGGGAACACCCAGAGGGATCTTGCTATACTTGGCAAACTTTGACTTGAGGGAGCTCTGAACAATCATGCTCAGAATGGCAATCGCTCCCATTAAAATATAGGCAAACATTTCGTCAGTTTTTAGTTGTTAGATGTTAGTATTCAATTTTTTGCCGCAGGGGGCCCGTTTGGCACGATAGTTGTATAACTACATGCCGGACAAGATTCTGCACCGCAAAGTTATAGTTTTTTGTCCGCAAATCAGCCCAAAAGGGCAATAAAAGTGCTAAAAAATGAAAATTTCAGACAAAAAAGTTTGGTAATTCAAAAATAGCCGTTACTTTTGCGGCGTTGAAATCAAATGTTTTATTATTAATCTTTTAATTTAAGTTGTTTTATTATGAAGAAGTTTTTATTGATGTTTGCAGCTGTTGCTGCTATCGCATTTGTTGGTTGCAAGACCGAGACCAAGCCCGTTGAAGAAGCTCCCGTTGAGGAACCCGCAGCTGTTGAGTACACCGTTGACGGCGTTGCCGCTGACCTGCTGAACTGCGCTGATGAGGCTGCTGCTGTTAGCCTGCTCGATGGTATCAAGGCTAAGGCCCAGGAGCTGCTCGATGGTGGTGACCAGGCTGGTTACTTCAACATCATCAACATCCTGAAGACCGTTTGGGAGAACAACAAGGATGCCATCCTCGCTAAGATCCCGACTCTGGCCGAGAAGATGACCGGTTACATTGATGTTCCCGAGGAGCTGAAGGCTGGTTTTGCTGATTTCGTAGCAAAGCAGGCTACCGAGAAGGTTGGTGAGGCTGTTGACGCTGCCGTTGACGCTGCCAAGGAGAAAGGTGCTGAGGCTGTTGACGCCGCTAAGGACGCCGCTGGCAACGCCGTTGACGCTGCTAAGGAGAAAGGCGCTGAGGCTGCTCAGGCTGTAGCTGACGAGTTGAAGAAGTAAATTACTTTCCGAAACACATAATCAGATGAGGGCTGGCCATAGGGTCAGCCCTCATTTGTGTTTTGCCTTTTGTCATTAGCTGTTCATTAGTGGCCCCCTTCGGGGCCCAATTAGGATAGCGTCTGTTTCACCAAGCCACGAGGACCTACGGCCCTCGCGCCATGGTGTTATTACAATTCAAGGCCTACTGGCCTTGTGCAGACCTTCGGCCTGCATTTCCCGCAGCGCTCGTCACCGCTGAGGAGGTAGATGATGCCGCAATAGGTGAAACCGTAGCGATCGATGACGTGACGCATGATGACGTTGTCGCGGTGGGTGTCGATGCGCAGGCAACCTGCCACCCCCATGCAGTAGTCCATCACATCGTTAAACACACCATGGCTTGAGGCCGTACTTGCCAAACGGTGCACGACATAGTACGGCTTGTTGTCCAGCCACTGTCCCTCATAGATTTCCTTGTAGGTAGGCTCGGGTCCGGGAATAAAGGCAAACGAGGCGACAATCTCCCCATCGGGCTCCACACACAGGTAACAATGCCCGTTGTTGATGTCCTCGACGATGGTTTCCTCGCTGGGATAACCGCCAATCCACTGATTGACGTTGCCGCACGAGCGCATGATGCCGCGCGCCTCGTCGATGAGCCGCATGATCACGGGCACATCCTCCATTTGGGCTTTTGTGAACGATCTCATCCTATAGTTTCTATTATATTTCTTGAATTATGACATCTTGATGCCGTCGCGGCTCATCATGGCGTCGATGCGGGGCTCGCGGCCACGAAAACGCTTGTACAGCATCATCGGCGACTCGGTTCCGCCTCGCGAGAGAACGTTCTCGACCCAACTGCGGGCGGTCTCGCGGTTAAAAATGCCTTCCTCCTTGAACTTGGAGAACGCATCGCACTCGATGACTTCGGCCCACTTGTAGCCGTAATAGCCCGCGGCATATCCACCCGAGAAGATGTGGGTGAACTGCGGCGACATGATGCAGCCCTCAACGGGCTCAAATGCCTGCACATCCTTGACGGCATCGTATTCAAACGCATAGTCATCGCCCTCGTAGGTCGCGGTAATGCTGTGCCATGCCATGTCGATGAAGCCGAATCCCAACTGCCGCACGCAGGCATAGGCAGCGCCATACTGTGACGAGGCTATCAGGTTGTCTATCAGCTCCTGAGGAACAGGTTCGCCCGTCTGGTAATGACATGCGAAGCTGTCCAGGAACTCGCGCTCATAGACGTAGTTCTCGTTAAACTGTGAAGGCACCTCGACAAAGTCGCGATAGACGTTGGTGCCCGACAGGGCCTGATACTTGCAACGGGTCAAGAGCTGATGAAGCGCATGGCCGAACTCGTGCATATAGGTCTCGACCTCGCGTATGGTCAGGAGCGAGGGCTTGGTCTCGGTGGGACGCGTGAAATTCATCGTCAGGGTGACCAGCGGACGCACGTCATTGCCATCCTTGTCGATGTACTGCTCGCGGAAACTCGTCATCCATGCACCACTCTGCTTGGTGGGACGCGGGAAGAAATCGAGATAAAGCATGCCAACGGCCTTGCCGTTCTCGTCGGTAATGTCATAGACCTCTACCTCGGGGTGGAACACCTGAGCGTCATGGTTGGGGGTAAAATGCAGGCCATACATCCTTGTGGCAAAGCCAAATACGCCCTTGGTCACACGTCCCAACTCAAAATAGGGCCTTAGGAGTTCGTCATTGATATTGAACAACGAGTCTTTCTCCTTGTTGCTGTAGTAACTGTAGTCCCAGGGCATCATCTTCACGGGGTGGCCCTCTAACTTGCCGGCGAACTCCGTCAGTCGCTCCATCTCGCTACGTTCAACAGGCAGATAGGCCTCGCGCAGCTGGTTCAGCATGTCATACACATTAGCCGGCGTTGCGGCCATCGTGTGTTGCAGCTTGTAGTCGGCATAGGTGTCGCAACCCATCAGGTTGGCGATGGCCAGGCGGGTGTTGGCGATGTCGCGCAGGACTTCCAGGTTGCAGAATTCGCCGCTGGTGCACTGGCGGTTATACATCTTGTAGAGCTTCTCACGCAGGTCGCGCCTATCGCTGTACTTCATGAACGGCACATAGCTGGGCGCATCCAGGGTCACCAGCCAGGCGTCGTCACGACCCTTATCTTTGGCGGCCTGACGTGCGGCGTCGAGGATATTCTCGGGCAGGCCCGCGAGGTCATCGGCCGTGAGCCACAGCTCATAACGCGGCGTCTCCTTGAGGGCGTTCTGGTCAAACTTCACGGTCAACTCGGTCAAGCGCTTGGCAAGCATGCGATAATGCTCTCGGTCAGCGCCTTGCAGGTTGGCACCACTACGCACGAACCCGTCATAGGTCTCCCGCATGAGCATCCTGTCCTCGGCATCATGCGCAGCCTCGTCGAAGTGGTCATGGACGTGTTTCACACGTTGCCAGAGGCGCTCATTGAGCGTGATGCTGTTGAAGTGTTCACTCAATACCGGCGCCATGCGGTTGCTGATTTCCATCAGCTGATCGTCGGCATTGGCCGACAACATGGGATAGAACACACCCAATACCCGATTCAGGGTCGCCCCTGCGCGTTCCAGCGCGACAACGGTGTTTTCAAACGTCGCTTCGGCCTCATTGTCGGTGATGGCCTGGACCTCAGCGTCATGTTCGGCCATTCCCTGACGAATGGCAGGTTCATAATCGGCTATAGTGATGCGGTCAAAGGGCACAGCCCCGCCCGTGGTATTAAACGGCCTCAAAAATATATTCTTCTCTATCATAAAGCTCTAACCTTTAAAATTATAACCTTTAACCCTTAACCTTTAACCCTTAAACTTTAACCCTTAAACTTTAAACTTTAACCTTTAAACTTACTCCAGTTCCACTACCGTGATGCCCGCGCCGCCGAACTGAACGTGCTCGTCGCGGTAGCTCTTCACGCCGTGCACACCGCTCAGGTACTCGCGGATGGCCACTTTCAAGGCTCCCGTGCCAGTGCCGTGCAGGATGCGCACACGCTGCGCATTGAACTGGATGGCATCATCGATAAAGTAGGTAATGGCCTGTAATGCCTCGTCGGCACGCATGCCGCGCACATCGATGTCGGGCTTGAAATTGAGTTGGCGGGTGCGTATCTCGTCGGTTGTCGAGCGGGTCAACGACTCGGTCTTGGGAAGTTTCTCCTTGCGCATGGTTCGCTCCACCTTGTCGGCCTCGATACGCGTCTTGATGTTGCCAAAGGCTACCAGGGCATACTTCTCGTCGATGCTGATGAGTGTACCCACCGTTGTGGTCCCCTTGATGACGACATTGTCGCCTGCCTGTAGCGGACGGTCCTTGACATCGGCCTTGGCAGCAACTTTTTTCTTGGGCGGCTTGCGGTGCGCCTTGTCCTTGGGCGTGAGTTCCTTGAGGCGGACGGGTTCGTCGGGATCCTCGGAATTGAGGCGCTGCTTGAACTCGTCGAGTTGACGGCGGAGCTCCTTGGTGCGCTCCTTCTCGGCCTGCTGGGCGCGTATTTCCTTGATGGTACGCTCAATCTGCGCATTGCTGCCTTTCAGGATTTCTTGGGCCTCGGCGCGTGCCTCGTGGATAATCTGCCGATGCTCGGTCCTGATGCTTTCCAGCCGCTCGTCATAGTCGGCAATCATCTGGTCCAGGCGTTTTTCCTTGCCGCGGATGTCCTGCCGCTTATTTTCCCAGTACCGGCGGTCGCGCACGATGTCGAGCAGGTATTTGTCCATGTTGATGTAGTCGCTGCCCACAATCTCGCTTGCCTTGTCGATGACCTGCTGCGGGAGTCCCGTCTTTCGGGCAATCTCGATGGCAAACGAGCTGCCGGGATAGCCCATCGACAGCTGGAACAACGGCTGCATGCGCTGGCGGTCGTAGAGCATGGCGCCGTTGACGACACCCTCGGCCTCGTCGGCATAATGCTTCAGGTTCTGGTAATGGGTCGTCACCACGCCCATGACCTGGTGCTCATTGAGCTGCTCAAGGATGGACTGGGCTATGGCGCCGCCAATCTGCGGCTCAGTGCCACTTCCCATCTCATCGATGAGAATCAAGGTCTCCTTGCCGCCCTTGGACAAGAAAAGCTTCATGTTCTGCAGGTGGCTGCTATAGGTACTCAAGTCGTTCTCGATGCTCTGCTGGTCGCCGATGTCGATGAAGATGTCACGGAATAGTCCCATGTGCGAGTTGTCGCGCAGCGTGGGCAGCAGTCCGCACTGCATCATGTATTGCACCACACCTACGGTCTTGAGACACACCGACTTGCCGCCAGCGTTAGGTCCCGAGATGACCAGGATGCGGTCTTGCTTGTTCAAGGTGATATTGAGGGGAACCACTTCCTTGCCCTGGGCACGCAACGACAGCAAGAGGGCGGGATGGATGGCAGTGTACCATTCGACCACGGGTTTGCGGTCCACATGGCACATCTGTGCGCCCACATCTCTTGCAAACAGCGCCTTGGCACGGATAAAATCCAACTGGCCCAATGTTTCAAGCACACCCGCCAACTCGTCGAGGTGGGGGCGTATCTGGTCGGTCAGTTCGGTGAGGATGCGGATGATCTCGCGGGCAATCTCGGCCTCGGTCTCGCGGATGCGGTTGTTGGCCTCGACAATGGCATCGGGCTCGATGAACACGGTCTTTCCCGTAGCGCTCTCGTCATGGACGATACCGTGGAGCTTGCGCTTGTTCATGGCACTCACGGGCAGCACCAGACGGCCGTCACGCAGCGAGGGCTGCACGTCGTTATCGAGGATGCCGTCCTGCTTACCCTGGGCGATGATTCGCCTCAACGTGCCGTTGATGCTGCTGGTCACGCGGGCTATCGACACGCGCAGCTCGTGCAGATGAGGAGAAGCGGTATCCTTGATGTTGCCGGCCTTGTCGAGCACATGGCCGATGGCGGCGCTCAACTCGGGGAACGACTGCATGCCGCTCGTCAACTCTCGCAGGCGAGGATAAGGCGAATTGCCGTCACCATCGGCAGCAAAGAAGCGAACCACCTGTCCCACAGTAGTCAACAAGCGTTGCAGGTCGAACAACCGCTCAGCCGACAAGAAGGTGCCGGGAGTTGCCACTTCCTTGAGCACCACGCGCAAATCGAAGTAATAACTCAGCGGGAACTCTTTACCCGTCTGAACGATCGAGAGGAACTCGTTGGTCTCTTCGAGCCACCGCAACACCTCGTCACGACGCGTCGAGAAACGAAGACGTGGCACATTGGCGGCGCCCAATGCGCTCACGCAATGTCGCTCCAGTTCGCGCCTCACAGCATCAAAGCCAATCTTAGTCTCAAAGTTTGAGGGATAAATCATAGTACAAAATTAGTGCAAGTTGAGCGAAATGCCAAATTTATTTGGCCTTTTCCGAAACGCAGCCTAATTTATCCAAAATTAGTGCAAGTTGAGCGAAACGCCAAATTTATTTGAGCATTTCCGAAACGCAGCCCGATTTCTGCATCTCTCGTCAAGTCCGACATCCATCAGCCTAATGGCGGGGAACTTTTAGGGCCATAAAGCAATTATTTCTCAAAAAAACCGTGGAATCCAAAAAAAATGACTACATTTGCAAGTTACAACCCGATAATTACAATTAACCTATACATTTATAAACTAACTCAACTGTATGAAGAAATTATTTTTAGCTATGCTCGCATCGGTCATCGCCATTAACGTCATGGCCGACGACAAGGTTGTCGTACCCGACAGCACCGGTTTCAAGTTCACCGACACCAAGGTTATCCGCCACACGCCCGTTAAGGACCAGAACAAGTCCGGAACGTGCTGGTGCTACTCGACCAACTCCTTCTTTGAGAACGAGATTCTGCGCCTCACCGGCAAGGAGGTTCACCTGAGCGAGGGCTTCGTGGTTAACCACTGCTACTATGACAAGGCCATCAAGTACATCCGCATGGATGGCACGATCAACTTCGCCGAGGGTGGCGCTGCCGAGGACGTGCCCTACGTATGGCGCAAATACGGTATGGTGCCCAATGAGGTGTACACCGGCATGACCTACGGTGACAAGAAGTTCGACACCAGCGAGTTGACCGCTCTGCTGAAAGGCTATGTTGGCACCATCAACAAGAACAGCCGCGGCAAGCTCTCTCCCGCTTGGATGGACGGCCTGAAGGGCATCCTCGACGGTTACATGGGCAAGATGCCCGAGACCTTCGTCTATGAGGGCAAGACCTATACCCCGCAGACCTGGGCTGCCAGCCTGGGCCTGAACATGGATGACTATGTGCCCATCGCATCGTTCACCCACCACCCCTACTATCAGCCCTTCGTCCTTGAGGTGGCCGACAACTGGTTGTGGTCGACCTATCAGAACGTGCCCATCGACGAGCTGCTCGAGATTGCCAACTATGCTATCGACAACGGCTACAGCATCGCTTGGGGTTCGGACGTGAGCGAGAAGGGATTCAAGTGGCGCAATGGCTATGCCATCCTGCCCGTCAAGAAGGACGTTCCCGATGCAGCAGGTACCGACATGGCACGTTGGGCACAGCTCAGCGACAAGGACCGCGAGGCCGAGCTCTGGGACATCAAGGGCCCGGTTAAGGAGCAGTGGGTAACCCCCGAGGAGCGTCAGGAGATGTTCGACAACAAGGAGACCACCGACGACCATGGTATGGTTATCATGGGTAAGGCCGTTGACCAGGAAGGCAACAAGTACTTTAAGGTACAGAACAGCTGGGACACCAACCAGCTGTATGAGGGCTACTTCTATTGCAGCGAGGCCTTCTTCCGCGCCAAGACGTTGAACATCCTCGTTCACAAGGATGCCATCCCCGCCAAGATTGCCAAGAAGATGGGTATCAAGAAGTAATTAATAGACATTAAAACTTAGATTTTAGACCTTAGATTTCGGTTTTCTATCACTTATCTCTAAGGTCTAAAATTTTTTACATTAACCATAAACATCTAAACAAAATGAAAGCATTAAACACCGACAAGGCACCCGCTGCCATTGGTCCTTACAGCCAAGCAATCCGCACTGGAAATCTCGTATTCGTTTCTGGCCAACTGCCTATCATCCCTGAGACCGGAGCCTTCCCCGAGGGAGGTGTCCAGGAGCAGACCCACCAGAGCCTCAAGAATGCCCGTGCCATCCTGCAAAGCGAGGGCCTCGACCTCAACAACGTGGTTAAGACCACCGTTTTCCTCAGTGACATCGCCAACTTCGGTCCCATGAACGAAGTTTACGCCGAGTATTTCACTGCCCCCTACCCCGCACGTTGCGCATTCGCCGTCAAGGACCTGCCCAAGGGCGCCCTCGTCGAGATCGAACTGATTGCCGAAGCACAATAAAAACCGACAACTCACGGCGGTTTCCACTCCGCCAAGATAAGAGGACATACCAATAAAGTGAACGCCAAAAGCAGTTTATCCAACTTTTGGCGTTCACTTTTTTTGATATGACTTACTTGAATTACTCCTCGTTCAGCAGTTTGTTGATCAGCATGGTCACATCAGCGACGTTAATGACGCCGTCAAGGTTAACGTCGGCCAGGGGCATCTCCATGTGGTCAACACCATCAGAATTGAGCAACTGGCCAAGCAGAGCCGTCACGTCACTGACTTTTATCATCCCATCGCCGTCGACATCACCCAAATCCTCGATGGATGCGATGGTCTTGAAGTTCTTCCAATCACCAGTCGTGCGATAGGCTTCAAGCGAGGCCTTCGGCACATACAGCACCGCATTCATGTTTTGGGGTGCGGGGTCAAAACTGCGGTTGTTACCATCAGTGCCAGGCGGCACCGTCGCCCAGCAAATAACCCTCTTAAGATTATTCAAACCATTCAGTGCATAAGTCTCCAGCGAGTCGATATTGGCCCCGAACTCGAGGTACTCAACCTGTTGGCACAACGCCACACATGCATATCCAAGGATTGTTGACCCAGGCGTGCCATCTTTGCTGCCGAATGTGACTTTCTTCATCGCAGGGCAGTTGAAAAAGACTCCTCTAATTTTGGGCACGTTACCGGGAATTTCGCCTTCGAGCAACGAGGAACAATTCCAGAAGACTGATTCACCTATCTCCTGGAGGTTCCTGCTCATGTGTACCGACCTCAACGAGCGGCAATCATAGAAACAGCCGTTGCCAATCGAGGTGACGCTGTCCTGCATGTCAAAGTACTCGAGCGAGCGACAGTCACGGAACGCATACGGCCCAATCTTCTTGAGACGGCTCCCTTCTTCAACTGTGATGGTCTTAAGATTATCGGCATTGATAAACCCCTGTTCATCAATGTAGGACACGTTGCGGGGAATGGTGATTTCGGTCAATTTATCGCAGTCCGAGAATGTGCTGTTCATGATCGAGTCGAGGCTGGCTGGCAAGTGAACCCTCTCCAAATTGCTGCAGCCGCCGAACACCGTCACGCCCATATAGGTCACGCCATCGGGGATATCGACCTCGACAAGTCCCTTGCACTCTCTGAAGATATTCATGCCTATCCACGTCAACGATTCGGGAAAGTTGACGGTAACCAGGTTGCTGCTGCTGCAGAAACAGTACTCGTGAACCCGCGTCACCGTGTTAGGCACATCAAACGTCGTTGCGGGGGCTGCAGGCGGATAAGCAACGATAGTGGTCATGTCCTTGCTGTACAGCACACCGTCAACGACCTTGAAGTACTTGTTCAAAGTGCTGCAGGTGTAATAAGCCAAATTAGTCAGATAACAGAACGTATCATATTCCACACTGGCAAGATTGCGGGGAATATGGAACGACGTGAACGAGTAACATCCCGAAAAAGCGTCCTTACCCAACGAAATCATCGAATTTGGTAAATCAATGTTCTGCAGATTACGGCAATAACCGAAACTATAGTCTCCAATCTCGGTAACCCCTTCAGGAATCTCAACAAGTGTCAATTCCGTGTTGTTAGAAAACGCACTGTTACCGATGCGCGTCACCTGATAGGTCGTTCCCTCGTGGGTCACTGTTGCCGGGATAATCACCTCACCGGCATATCGGACAGAATCCCTTTTGGTGACTTCCACCTGATTCTCGCCAATCACATTGTAGGCAATCTCATCCACCTCAAAGTCGGCGGCCGTGGCAGGCAGCACTGCGGCCACTAACATCACGGCCACAAGAAATAGCATTTTAGTTGGTCTCATGATCTCTTTCATAATTTTCGGGTAATTTAAAATTTTACACATTGCTGTCCACTAAAAATTGTGGACGGTTAATAAATAAAATTTTCAAACAAACTCGGTTCACTTGAACCATTGAGCTCTTTGACATTTTTGAAATTC
>CACYSG010000027.1 GCA_902776955.1 uncultured Bacteroidales bacterium
ACAGCCGAGGGCATGCGGCCCAACAGCGCCGATACCTCACTACCGGCCTGGGTGAAACGGAAGATGTTGTCCATGAACAGCAGGATGTCCTTACCGCCACCGTCCTGGTCGCGGAACTGCTCGGCCACCGTCAGACCCGACAGGGCCACACGCAGACGCGCGCCGGGAGGCTCGTTCATCTGGCCGAACACCAGGGTAGCCTGTGAACCTGCCACCGCCTTCATGTCGACGTCCTTGAGGTTCCACTCACCCTTCTCGAGGCCTTCCTTGAACTTGTCGCCGTAGTTGATAACGCCGCTCTCGATCATCTCGCGCAGCAGGTCGTTACCCTCACGGGTGCGCTCACCCACACCGGTGAACACCGAGAATCCGTTGTGACCGTGGGCGATGTTGTGGATCAGCTCCATGATGAGCACCGTCTTGCCCACACCGGCGCCACCGAACAGACCGATCTTACCACCCTTGCTGAAGGGCTCGATCAGGTCGATGACCTTGATACCGGTATAGAGGATTTCCTGAGAAATCGACAGGTCGCTGAACGGGGGAGCAGGCTGGTGGATGGCACGGCGGGCGCCCTCCTTCAACGGCTCCAGGTGGTCGATGCACTGACCGATCACGTTCAACAGGCGGCCCTTGATCTGGTCTCCGGTAGGCACCGAGATCGGGCGGCCCTTGGAAACGACACGCGCGCCTCGCTTGAGGCCGTCGGTGCTGTCCATGGCGACGCAGCGCACGGTGTTCTCACCGACGTGCTGCTCCACCTCCAGGATGAGTTCGCTGCCATCGGGACGCTCGACCGACAACGCGGTGTAAATGGGAGGACGGGTAGATCCCTCCTGCTCAAACGCGATATCCACTACCGGGCCGATGACCTGGGTTATTTTTCCGAAATTTTCAGCCATAATGTGATTATTGACTTTATATTGTTGTTATTGTTGATTTGTCAAGCGAGAATCATGCGCCGAAGTACCATCCCTGGGTCACGATGATGGCCATAACCACCAGGTTCACCAGGCCGATGGGCATCAGGTAACGCCACTCCAGGGCCAGCATCTGGTCGATGCGCACGCGCGGGAACGACCAGCGTATCCACATGAAGATGAAGGTGATGAAGAACGCCTTGCCCAGGAACCATACCACGCTGGGAATCCAGTCCATCACGGCGTTGAAGCCTTCCCAACCGGGGATGTGCAGGGGCATCCAGCCGCCCAGGAAGAGCAGCGTGGCGATACCCGAGACGATGAACAGGTTCAGGTACTCGGCCAGGTAGAAGAAGCCGAAGTGGATACCCGAATACTCGGTGTGGTAACCGGCGGTCAGCTCGTGCTCGGCCTCGGGGAGGTCAAACGGGCCGCGGTTGTTCTCGGCGTTGGCGGCAATCATATATATAATGAACGCGAGAATGGCAGGCAGGTGGCCCTTGAACAGGAACCAGCCGTCCTGCTGCGCCTCGACGATGCCCGTGATGGACATCGTGCCCGCCAGGCAGACGATCGTCAGGATAGAGATGCCGCAGCTCAGCTCGTAGCTGATCATCTGGGCACCGCTACGCATAGCGCCGATGAGGGTGTACTTGCTGTTACTTGCCCAACCGGCGAGCAGGATACCCAGCACGCCAATCGACGACACGGCGACGATGAAGAACACGCCGATGTTCATGTCGATGATCTGCAGGCCCTTGCCCCAAGGCAGGCACGCGAAGGTCAGCATCGAGGCAATCAACACCAGGTAGGGCGCCAGCTTGAACAGGAACTTGTCGGTGTTCCACAGGGTGATCAACTCCTTCTGCAGAATCTTGATCACGTCGGCAAACACCTGGAGCAAGCCCCACTTGCCCACGCGCATCGGGCCCAGGCGGCACTGGATCCAGCCGCAGACCTTGCGCTCGTAGAAGATGTAGAAAATGGCGATGAGCGAATAAAGAACCAGCAGGCCGACGGCCACCAGCACACACTCGATTGTTGTGGAGAGCCAGCCCGGCATCACACTGTTGAGCAGGTCATCAATCCATCTCGTGACTATTCCGAAGTCAAACATATCTCTTATCTTTCTTTTAGTGGTTTTGTTCTTTCTCTATTTCACTCGTGGGCATCAGCGGTCGATGTCGGGGATGACGAAGTCGAGCGACGCCGTGATGGTAATCAGGTCGGCAATCATGTTGTCCTTGCACGTCAAGTCAACCACGCCAATCAGGTTGAAGCACGGCGACTGGAAGTGAACGCGCACGGGCTTGGTGTTGCCGTCGCTCTCGATATACACGCCGAAGGCGCCACGGCTGGCCTCCACCTGCTGGTACCAGTGACCGGCGGGCAGTTTCATCACCTTGGGCACCTTGGGGGCGCAGTACTCGCCCTGGATGCCCTCGGCCTCGAGCTTGTCGCAGGCCTGGCGCAGGATCTTGATGCACTGCTCCATCTCCTTCATGCGGACCATGTAGCGGTCCATCCTGGCACGGCCCGAGGGACCGGTGATGTCATAGGCGATGGCATCCTCCTTGGTGAGGATACCCACGCCGGTCATGCGGTTCACGGCGATGACGTTGCCGGTGAAGAGCTTGTGGTACTCCTTGAGGTTCTTCTCGATGACGTCACAGGCGTGGCGCACGTCCTTGATGAAGTCCTCGTGAACGTCGGCCACCACGCCGCCGATGGTGCTGTAACTCATCGACATGCGGGCGCCGCAGGTGCGGTCAAAGATGTCATAGATCAACTCCCTCTCGCGGAAACCGTAGAAGAACGCCGTCGTGGCGCCCTGGTCCATCGTCAAGCAGCCGTAGCTCAGCAAGTGGGACGACAAGCGCATCAGCTCGTCCATCATCAGGCGGATGAGCTCGGCGCGGCGGGGCACCTCGAGGCCAAGGGCCTTCTCGACGCACATGCACATGCAGTGGCGGTTGATGTGGGCGGCCATGTAATCCATGCGCTCGGTGTAGAGCAGCATCTGGGGATAGGTCAACGACTCACACATCTTCTCGATGCCGCGGTGGATATAGCCGCTGACGACGTCCACCTTCTTGATGATCTCGCCGTCCAGGCTGGCGCGGTAGCGCATCACACCGTGGGTAGAGGGGTGCTGCGGGCCGACGTTGATGACATACTCGTCGTCCTCAAACACCTTGCCGTCCACCTTGGTGACCTTGCCGTTCTCGTCCTCGACCCAGCGGCAGGTGTAATCCTCGCCCGTCTCGTCCTCGAGACGCAGGGGGTTGCTCGCGGGGTCATAGTCCTTGCGCAGCGGGTAGCCTACCCAGTCGTTGCGCAGGAACATGCGGCGCATGTCGGGATGGCCCACAAACACGATGCCGTAGAAGTCATACACCTCGCGCTCCTGGAAGTTGGCCACGGGCCACAGGTCAACGACCGAGTGCAGGCGCGGGTTCTCGCGGTCGGCACAGGTCACCTTGACGTGCAGCAGCTCGTGGGTGCTCGTGTTGGTCAGGTAATATACACAGCCATAGGCATCGGTCCAGTCCATGCCCACGACGGCACTCAGCACGTCATAGTGCAACTGGGTCTTCAGAGCTCTCGCCAGGTCATGCCACTGGGCATCGGGCACGGTAACCAGGGGGAACTCGCCGGTGGTGTCGACCTGGGCTTGGGGACACAACTGCGTGATTTTGTTATCTATTTCTGCCATATTGTAATTTTTTTTGTTTCTAGTCCTTAGTTTCTAGCCCCTAGTTGTCGGCCGCTAGTAGCCGACAGCTAAAGGCTAATCGCTTATTTTGCCTCCTCGGGAGCATACTTGATACCCTCGAGTTTCTCCTTGCGGTTCACGCCGCCGAAGTACTTCTGCACCTTGATCTTGCGTTGCAGCTGCATCAGGGCATAGAAGAAGGCCTCGGGACGGGGCGGGCAACCGGGCAGATAGACGTCAACGGGAATGATCTCGTCAACGCCCTTGACCACACAGTAGCTGTTCTTGAACGGACCGCCGCTGACGGTGCACGAGCCACAGGCGATGACATACTTGGGCTCGGCCATCTGCTCATACAGGCGCTTCAGCGCCGGAGCCATGCGGTAGTTGATCGTGCCCTGGCACATGATGTAGTCGGCCTGACGGGGGCTGTTGCGCGCCACCTCAAAGCCGAATCGCGCCATGTCATAACGAGCGGCACCCAGGCACATGAACTCGATAGCGCAGCAACTGGTGCCGAAGCACAACGGCCACAGCGAGTTGCTCACACCCCAGTTCATCAGCTGGTCCAGCTTGCCGACGATGATGTTGGTGCCGCCGGCGCGCAGCTGCTCGACCAGGTTGTCGATATACTCGTTGTCCTTGAAGTCCTCATGCTTCATCGACTTGATTTTCACTTCCATCTCAACGCTCCTTTCTTCCAGGCATAAGCCATGTTCTTACAGATGGTCGCCCACGGGAACAGGAACACCGTTTCCACGTCGAACATCAAGAACAGAATCGCGAACAGGTAATAACCCACATGATACTGGGCCATCGAGTCGCCACGCGTGGGAATACCGCACTCAAAGGGCTCGCCCTTCTTCTTTGTGTAGCTGCGCGGACCAATCAGCCACGCAATAACCAGGGCTCCGACTACCAGCAACACACCGGTCAATGCCGCCGTGATAGCGAGTGTCGTGCTCTGTACTCCGAAAATTGCTGAATCCATAAAAGGTTGTACTATTTATGATGTTTGTTATAATTTTTGGCTGGTTAATTGATGTTAACATGCCGAAGTGACTATTGCTCAACGACTTGCGCCAAACGGCACAAGCCACCGCTGCAATAGGGCTTCAAAATACGGTGCAAATATAGACATTATTTATTAAATAGCCAAACCAACAGACGACCATTTTTCGCAGTTGTTAACAATTATCTCACGCGCACCCAATCCGCCGCCATTAATCACTGCTGGAACTAAAAGAATCGCCCTGGCGGGCGAGAAATCAAAAAAAAATAAATCCTTTCGCGCCTTAGCGCCTTAGCGTGCGCCCCCAGAGCACGCGGCCACCCCGTTCTACCCGTTTTCGGTAATACCCGTTCTATCCGTTCTATCCGTTTTCCGTAATATCCGTTTTCTCCGTTCTATCCGTTTTACCCGTTCTCCAGCTCCCCGGCGAAGCTAAAAAAATCAAGTTGTTTTAGTTGTCCGTTCGTTTGTTGTTAAGGTTGTTTGAAATCTTCGCGAGGCTACGGGGCGAGGATTTAGCTGTAGCCCAGTTCGGGGAGGTGTTCTTTGATTTTGGCGATGGTGGTTTTCTTGCCGTGACCGGGATAGATGACGGTGTCGTCGGGGAGCAGTTGCATGATGCGGTCGATCGAGTCCATCATCCGCTCATAGTCACCGCCAGCCAGGTTGGTGCTGCCGATATCGTCGTCATACAAGGTGTCGCCCGAGAAGGCAATGCCCTCTTCCTCACAGTAAAAGAACACCGAGCCCGGAGAATGGCCGGGCGTGTGGATGACCTTCAGCTTATGGTTGCCGAAGGGGATTTCCTCGCCGTCGGTGAGGTAATGTTCGGGCATGGGAACCTCGTAAGGGTAATTCCTGTAAATCTGGGCCATGCGGATGAGCAGGTGGTCCTTCATGATCCACTCGTCGTCGCGGTGCACCTCGGGCAGCAGACCGTAGCGGTCGCGAATCAGGTCGTTGCCGTACAGGTGGTCGTGATGGGCATGGGTGAGCAACAGGCGAACGGGGCGAAGGCCCTCTTCCTCAATGAATTGCATGAAGCGTTCGCGCTCGCCAGGCTTGTAAACGCCGCAGTCGATGATGACGGCTTCGCCCGTCTCGTCCCAGATGATGTGGGTGCACTCCTCAAACAAGTTCGCCGTTATTTTATAAACCTTGATCATGATTCTAAACCGTTATTCCTGTTTTCCAGTCACAAAAGTAATCATTTTTGCCATATTCGGCGACATTACACCCCCAAAATCCGGCATTAAACTCCGTCTGACGCAGTTTTTATCGTCCCGAAGGCCAATAAATCAAAAAAAATTCACTATATTTGCATTTTAAATCCAAATTTAATCTTTTAACCCAACTATTATGAGTATGAAAAATAGCATTCAATTAGCATTTTTGCTGTTGGCACTCTTGTTGCCGACCACTGCAGCCGCCCACGATTTTGAAGTTGACGGCATCTATTATCGAATCGACGGCAACAAGGCCATAGTGTCTTACCGTGGAGATCTAATCTCCGATTACGTCGGTGAATACATCGGAGACATAAGCATCCCCGCCACCGTCACCTACGATGGCACGACCTACCCTGTCACCACCATCGGCGGTTCTGCGTTCGATGGCTGCCCTGAACTCACAAGCGTCACCATGGCCAACTCTGTCACCGACATCCAAGACCAAGCTTTTGAGAGCTGCAGCGGGCTGACAAACGTCATCATCGGTGACTCCGTCACCAACATCGGCTTCGCTGCGTTCCGTTTCTGCTCGGCATTGACAAATGTCACTATACCTGACTGCGTGACATACCTCGGTCCCTATGCGTTCTGGGGTTGCAGTGCGCTGACAAGTGTCCATATAGGCAAGTCCCTTGCCGAACTCTTCGTCCCCTCAACGTTCAATGAATGCTTCGAACTGTCAAGCATCACAGTATCGGAAGATAATCCGTACATTGATTCGCGCGACAATTGTAACGCGGTCATTGAAACAGCAAGCAACAAATTGATTCAAGGCTGTAAAACTTCAGTTATCCCCAATTCCGTAACCTCCATCGGCTCTTGGGCATTCGATAATTGCCTCGGACTGACGAATATCTCAATACCCAACTCCGTCACACACATGGATTACAGAGCGTTCGGAGGGTGCACCGGGCTGACGAGCATTGAGATTCCCAACTCCGTCACATACATCGGTTCCAGTGCGTTTGAAGGGTGCACCGGACTGACGAGCATTGAGATTCCCAACTCCGTCACACACATCGCTTCCAGTGCGTTTAAGGGGTGCAGTGCGCTGACGAACATTGAGATTCCCAACTCCGTTACCATCATCGGGAGTAGCGCATTCCGAGATACACCCTGGTTCGACAATCAGCCTGACGGACTCGTCTATGCAGGACTAGTTGCATATGAATACAAAGGCACAATGCCCGAAGGCACCAGCATCACCTTAAGGAGCGAAACAGTTAGCATTACAGATTATGCGTTTACTCAATGCTCAGGTCTTACCAGCATCAGCATCCCCAATACCGTCACCAGCATCGGTGATGGCGCATTTGCTGGATGCTCAGGTCTTACGAGCATTACAATACCTAAATCCGTCACCAGCATCGGTGATGGCGCGTTCATACAATGCATGGGACTGAAGAGCATCACAATACCTAATGCCGTCACCTCCGTTGGCCGCATGATGTTCTTATATTGTACGGCACTGACCAAGGCTGTCATCGGCAATTCGGTCACCAGTATCGGTGAGTTTGCGTTCATGGGGTGCGAAGAGCTGACGGACGTGACCATCGGTTATTCGGTCACCAGCATTGATGATTTTGCGTTCGCATACTGCTACAAGTTGAAGAATATCACATTACCCAGCTCACTCAGCACTCTCAATTACAGTGTGTTCGAGCAATGTGATTCGGTGACTGACATCTTCTGTTTCGCAGCTACTCCACCCTCAATACAAGGCAGCACCTTTTCATCCTACTCGGCCACACTGCATGTGCTAGAGGAATCGGTTGAGGCTTATACTGCAGCAGATGAATGGAAGAATTTCAATATTATCGGTGATCTGGCGCTGTATGCTATGTTAGGAGACACCAACTGCGACGGAATAGTCAACATCAGCGATGTGACTTTGTTGGTCAGCTATGTGATGGGTGACGAAAGCATAGATATCAACATCGTGAAGGCCGACCTGAACGGTGACAGCGATATCAACATCACCGACGTCACCATACTCGTCAACATGGTTCTGAACTCAGCCGACTGACATCATAGGCATCCCCCCACCCCTCAACTGCAAGGGGACCGTGTCATCATTGCGATTCGGTAATATAACCGCCCTTCTGGGCGGTTATATTTTAAGCCTATGCATTATGAGACAGCACCGCATTTCGTCAGTATCTGGGCCAACATCATTATCATTGCTATATTTTTACCAAAAATCATCATAACAATTGGCTGATTAACCCGTTGGCGGGATTTTAAAGTTAATAAAAAGATGTTCAAATGTTGCACATATCGCTGATTTTCAGTAATTTATGGTAATTAAGCAATTAAATTCAAATCACGGTATGCACGACTGGTACGCAAATTTCGTCAAAAATCTTTATGTATGCAAGAGATTTTCGGTGAATCTTGTGAATGAACTCGGCAATAAGCCTCGGCCAGGTGTGGTTCCCAAGTTCAGCGACCTGGAAGTGATCGCCTTTAATCTAACGACCGAGAGGGGTACTTGAGCGCTGAAGTCCAGTTGAATCTTTTTCCTGTTTTCCGCACTAGCATTTTGCTAAAATAAATTTTGTCTGATATTCAGCGATTTAATGTCATGATTATTGCAAAATGGCGTGTCCCGTGATATTATCTTTCGTCAAAAAAAGGTCGAAGACCTTGACAAGGCCAGCGGCCTTGAATTGATGTAACCCCATGGCGTACAGGCCGATAGGTCTGTGCGGCATGGGGAAAGAGTCTCCAAAAGGGAAAGGGCCTCGAAGGGGGCCACACACTCTAGGCTAAGGAAAAGACGCGGTTAGTGGCCCCTTTCAGGGCCCGCTATTGTTGTCCTGACGGTCCCCAGGCTACACAGACCTCTGGCCTGTGCACCCTGGGGTTTGTGCAATTCAAGGCCGCTGGCCTTGTGCAGGCCTTCGACCTGCTTGGACACAACAATCGCCATTAATGACTTCACTGCGTGTCCCAATGCGGAAAACTTGAGCGCTGAAGTCCAGTTGAATCTTTTTGAGAGCGTGCGAATTCAACTTGAAGTGCCTTATCGCCTCAGCCAAAATTTCTTCCCCAAAAACACTTGTTCCCAAATGTCGGAATTCCGTTAACATTTCCCGAAAACACCGTTTTTCAGGCACCCGCTGCACGTTGGAAGGATGCTATATATCAAGTATTTGGTTAAGCGATCGTGCCGAAAAAGCCATATTTTTTAAATCAAAAACCATTTTTTTATATACCTTTGCAGCCATGAAAAAAATGATGCTTATCGGTACTTGCCTTGTGGCACTGGGCATGGCGGCGAACCCCACCCTGACGGGTGACACGCTGTCGCTCAACGAGGTAACCGTCACCGCCATCAAGCAGAGCGCCGACATGCGCACCCAAGCCACCGCGCTGACAGTCGTCAAGCGCGAGGAGGCCGAACGCAACCATGTGCTGTCGGCCAAGTCGGTGTCGGAACTCGCGCCCAACCTGTTCATGCCCGACTACGGCAGCCGCATGACCTCGACGGTCTATGTGCGCGGCATCGGCACGCGCATCGACCAGCCCGCCGTGGGCCTGACCCTTGACAACGTGCCCGTGATGACCAAGGAGAACTACGACTTTGACCTGATGGACATCTCCCGCGTGGAGGTGATGCGCGGCCCGCAGAACACGCTGTACGGGCGCAACACCCTGGGCGGCGTGGTGAATATCTACACCCTGTCACCCCTCAACTACCAGGGCACACGCGCTGTCGTCGAGGGTGCCAGCCACCGCACCTGGCGAGCCGGTGTGAGCCACTACCGCCTGCTGGGCGACGAGGTGGGGCTGTCGCTGTCGGCCCATTACGGCACGACGGGCGGCGAGTTCACCAACCGTTATAACGGGCAACGCTGCGACTGGGAACGCATGTTCAGTGCCCGTGCCAAGCTGGAGTGGCGCAGCCATGACGGGTGGTACCTGTCGAACGTGGCCTCGTTGACGCTGAGCCGCCAGGGAGGCTACCCCTATGAGTGGACCGAGACCGGCAAAATCGCCTATAACGACACGTGTTTCTACCGCCGCACGTCGGTGATGGACGGCCTGACGCTGCGTCACGATTTTGACCGCTTCACGCTGTCGGGCATCACCAGCTACCAGTATATCGACGACAACATGACGCTGGACCAGGACTTCACCGAGCGCGACTACTTCACGCTCACCCAGGCCCGCCGCGAGCATGCGGTGACCCAGGACGTGGTGGCGCGCGGCCACAACAAGGCCGAGGGCTACAACTGGCTCGCCGGTGCCAGCGGCTTCTACCGCCGTTACACGATGCGGGCGCCCGTGGATTTCTATGACTACGGCATCGCCGACCTCATCGAGAGGCACGCCAACGAGGCCCTGCCCGAATATCCCATCACCTGGGACACCCGCTCGTTCCTGCTTTCCAGCGAATTCACGAGCCCCAACTGGGGTGCCGCCCTGTACCACGAGTCCCACTACAACTGGGGACAATGGACCTTCTCGGCGGGTCTGCGCATCGACTATGAGCACGCGCGCCTGAACTATCACAGCGAGACGCACACGGGCTACACCATCCTCGTGGGAGCGACCGGCCAGCCCTTTGCCCACGAACTCATCGACATCGACGACAAGGCGACGCTCGACAAGGACTTTTTCGGGATTCTGCCCAATGTGAGCATCACGTGGCACCCGTGGCCGGGCAAGAACCACACCGTCTATGCCGCCGCCTCGCGGGGCAGCAAGGCGGGCGGCTTCAACACCCAGATGTTCAGCGACGTGCTGCAGCAGCGCCTGATGCAGATGATGGGCATCGGCATGCAGTATGACGTGGACAAGATGGTGGGATACAAACCCGAGAAGGCCTGGAACTACGAGCTGGGCGGCCACTTCGAGTGCTGGGGCGCACGCGTGCAGAGCGACCTGGGTGTCTTCTTCATGGACTGCCGCGACCGCCAGTTGACGGTCTTCCCCCCGGGCACGACGACGGGCCGCATGATGACCAATGCGGGCAAGACGCACAGCTGGGGAGCCGAATTTGCCATGACGGTTAATCCCACCGAGTTGACCCACCTGAACATCAGCTACGGCTTCACCCACGCCACGTTCAAGGACTATAACGACGGCAAGGCCGACCACAGCGGCAATCGCGTGCCCTATGCGCCGATGCACACGCTATTTGCCGAGGCCAGCCAGGCATTCAAGATAGGCGGTGACGCCAACAAGCTGCTCACCCTGGCCGTTAACACACGCGCCGCGGGCGACATCTACTGGGACGAGGCCAACACGATGCGTCAGCCGCTGTATGCCCTGCTGGGCGCATCAATCACCTGGCAGCAAAAGCATTACAGCCTGCAGCTGTGGGGCCGCAACCTCACCGACACCCAGTACAAGACATTCTACTTCGTGTCCATCCAGCACCACTTCCTGCAGCGCGGCCACGGCCGCTCGCTGGGCGCGACCTTGAGGCTGAACATCTAGCGCCATTATTTATTCAAGTCTCTAAAGTTCTCAAACTTTAGAGACTTGAGGTTTAGAGTTTAGAGGTTAGAGTTTAGTGAATTAAAATTTTCCATATAATGAGAGAATAGCAGCCAGTGGCTAATCTCTAAACTCTAAACACTAACCTCTAAACTTCAAGTTTTCTAAAGTGGCGCAGCTACTATAGAAACTTGAATTATTTATCTACTGAATCATGTTTTCGGTCTATAAAATTTTGCCCGAAAAGTAAAAAACTTGTACTTTTGCAGCCGCTAATCGTGACAAATCATCGTAACTGTTCAGCGAAAAACCTTCTGTAACGCCTCATGCTAAGCCTCAAAGGCGCTAAGATATTGATATTCAATTAGAAGGTTTCTGAAAAATGAGATAGGTCACCGCACTATCATTAATTCAAGTTTCTATAGTAGCTGCGCCACTTTAGAAACTTGAATTAAGATAAAAGCTTAGCGGCTTTGCGCCTTAGCGTGGGGTCAAACGGCTGAATAGTCACCAAATCATCTGTCAATTAATAAATTACATAAAAATTAGAAAAGAGAGAAATGAAGAAGATTTTCAGTATGTTATTCATCGTCACCCTGTTGGGCATGGTGTTTACTGCCTGTGGCGATGACGAACCCGGACAAACCGCGTCTCCAGAAATCACCTTTGAAATCCTGGAAGATCAAGTGGTTGTCACCGCTAAGGGCCAGGGCGAAGTTATGCTCTATCTGGATGGAGCAAACACTCCTAACCCCACTACCCTGCAACGTAGCTACCAAGACTATGAGGCCACCTTTACCGCTACCGCTAAAGAAGGCAAACAGAAGATCAGCGATGTCACAACGCTGAAGCTTACGATTCCCAAGAGCGAGAAGCTCGCTCATTTCACCGCCAAGAGCACCTTTGTGAACGAAACCGACACCCGTTTCGAGTTCGACATCGACATGGACAAGGATTCAAGCGCCATCTTCATGTACAATATCGTGTTCCGCATCGGCGAGGCCACGTCACCGGCGATGACCCTGCGCGTCGACGCCCCCGTGACCGTTGACAAGAGCGGCAAGGTTTACACCTATGCCGGCACCGGTATTGTCGCCTTCATGAAGCGCGGCACCACCTGGATGCCCATGCCCGGCGACACCTACATGGTGAACAACCTGACCTGTAACGTCAATCCTGGAGCCAAGACCTACGATATCGCCTTTGACTGCCACGGCGGCCACTTTGAGCAAAGCGGAGCACTCCAGTAAAGACGTTTTTAACGTCATTTAATATAAAAATCATTACAAATGGCGCAAGATTCAATGCGCCGTTTGTTTTTATGTATATCTTTGCAGCGATTAAAAAACAACTCAACACGACAAGAAAAGAAATGAAAAAATTCCTGTTAATGATTGCCACGGTGGCCCTGATTGCCGCCACCGTCTCGTGCGGCAACGACGATGAGCCCGAGCGCGACAAGCGCGTGTTCACCGCCAACGAAGCAATGATCAACCATGCCTATAACACCAAAACCGACGCGGTGCTCGGCATGAGCGCCACCCGCTGCAAACTCACCGTCGACACCAAGAATCTCACGGCGTCGCTGGAGCTCACCTACAACGACGGGCAGGGCGAGAAAACGCTCACCCTCGATGACCTGAAGGCGACGACCAAGGACGAGAGCCTCTACAAGTTTTCTTCGGCCAGCCTTAGCTCGTTAAGCGGCTATGTGGACCTGAGCCAGGCAACGTCGATGCGCTTCCGCTTCACCACGTCCGACGGCGTCCGCATCATCTCGACCACGCCCGAGGTCTTCTTCCTCAAGAACAACACCACCATCGTGTATGACGACACGACCAAGACATCGACGTCGGAGGAGCCCAACTACCAGTTCACCATCCAGCCGACAGGCAAGACGGCGACCGTCCAGGTCATGAACATCAACCACGACAAGGACCTGAAGTACTTTGAGAGCATCACCGCCAACAACGTGCCCATCACCGTCACGCGTGACGGATTCACCATCAGCGGCAACAACCTGCCCACGACCGCCATCTACCGCGCCTACGACTTCGAGACGGGCAGTTCGACGATGAAGAGCGACAAGTACCCGTTCAAGACGTTCAACGCAACGGTAGACATGGCAAACGACCACCTGGACGCCACCTTCATGATCGGAGGCAGCGCCACCGTCACCGCCACGGGCAGCACCTATCCCGACTACAGGATAAACTAAGCGTCTGTCGCCGGTATCCGCTTATCAACAGTCACCACTAAAGACAAAATTTAATTATTTCCTATATCAATTCATTTCACACAATGAGACTGACTAAAAGATTTTTCTATCTTATCGCATTGTTGGCTATGGTCACTTTCACATCTTGCACCGACCCGAAGGAGGATGTGAACAAGTATACCTTTGCCGACGTGGTTAACAACCGCGTGGTCAATGGCAATCAGGTTGCCTTCTCGCAGGGTACCGTCCAGGTTGAACTCGACTTGACGGCCATGACTATACAGTTCAACACCGACTATTTGGACACCAATGGCACCAAGCGCACCGTGAACACCTCGGCCATGAAAATGACGCCCCGCAACGGCGTGGTCTATCAGTACTCCGACATGAACGTGACCGGTTTTATCGACCTGTCAACGGGCATGATGCGCTATGTCATCGGCGAGGACGTAACGGCCACCACCAACTTCAGGCTCTCCTACCTGACCACTACGGTCACCAACGAGGACACCGGTGGCACCTACAGCCACGAGCAGACGGGCTACATCTTCACGATCGACGATTCCAAGGGTGAGACCGCCACGATGCAGGTGGCTAATTTTGTCCCCGACACCAATGGCACCATCCAGGCCTCCATGCTCCAGTACCGAGGGCTGAAGGTGGTCCCCACCACAAGCGGTTACACCATCACCGCCGACGCGGCGCAGTGCTACCAGGGTGACTACTACAACCTGAAGGACCTCAACGTCAACATCACCGACGGCTGCATGCGTGTTGACGGCAGCTTCAAGATCAAGAACCACACCTACAAGATGACGGGTAACGTCTTCGGCGCCAACAATTAAACGTACTATCACAGGACGGGCATCCGCACACGATTTTTAAACTACGAATTACGCGAATTAAACTAATGGCATCCGCGTTCAATTAAGCCATATTTCACAAATTGCGGACGCAAGCGGACGCAATGTACTGACGGACGCAATGTGCGCTGATGGCAATTCGTTTAATTCGTTTAATTCGCCGACCCTTTCCACGTGTGCGGATGCCTGGAAACAGGTTGTCCGTTTGTTGTCCGTTTGTTGTTATAGTTGTTTGAAGTTTTGCGGCCTGGCGAGGGGTCGTAGAGCCGTGGTGAATAGGCGGGTTTGGAGGGTAAAATGCTAAAAAAATTATAAAAATTGGCAGTTCTGGTGAGGATTGGCAATTTTTTTGCTATCTTTACGGCTCAAAATGAAAATTTGCAATGGCAGCACGCGAAAAATATGACGAGGCCCTAGTGGTTGAGCAACTGCACAACCAGGCGACATGCAAGGCGGCTTTCGGTAAGGTCATCGAGCACTACAGCTCGCAGCTTTACTGGCAGATTCGTCGTATGGTTATCGACCACGATGACGCTAACGACGTGCTGCAGAACACTTTCCTCAAGGCTTGGACGAGCATCGACAACTTCCGCGGTGACGCCAAGCTCTCGACATGGCTCTACAAGATCGCCATCAACGAGTCCATCACCTTTGTCAACAAGAAGAAAGCCATCAACCAGCTGTCCATCGACGATGACGAGAGTTTCCTGGTCAACCAGCTGGAGAGCGACGAGTGGTTTGACGGCGACGAGGCCCAGATCAATCTGCAGAAGGCCATCGCCTCGCTGCCCGAGAAGCAGCGCCTGGTGTTCAACCTGCGCTACTATGACGAGATGAAGTATGACGAGATGAGCGAGATTTTGGGCACCAGCGAGGGCGCCTTGAAGGCCTCCTATCACCATGCGGTGAAGAAGATAGAACAATTTTTGGGTGAAAGGGAATAATTTTTTTTGAATCCCATTAAACTTTTTTGACAATCTCTAGTCAAATAGGCGTTATGAAACGAGAAGACTCCACATTATTGAATAAATACGGTAAGGATCCGGGCTTCAAAGTGCCGGAGAATTACTTTGAGGATTTCAACAAGCGGATGGCCGATATTCTACCGGATGTTGAGATCACGCCTGTCGACGTCAAGCCCACGATGTGGCAGCGCCTCAAGCCGTTAGCCTACATGGCTGCCATGTTTGCCGGCGTGTGGTGCATGATGACGGTATTCAGCCACTTCACCGGTAGCAACATCGACGGCGTGCGCGCCGTGGCCGAGAAGCTCAACGAGGACAACCGCAACGTTGACGACTTCATCATGAGCGGATCGGTGAGCGACTATGACATCCTCAACTACGAGGACTCGGTGATGATGAGCAACGAGGAGGTAATGTTGAACGACAACGAGTAAAGAAAGACTACAGCTATGAGAAGACTAGTTTCCATATTGGTTCTGATGCTCGCCATCACGACGGCGGCAACCGCTCAGGGCAACCGCACCAAGTTTGCCACCGACATGTACCAGGCCAAGCATGAGATGATTATCGAAGAATTGGGACTGACCCAGTCGCAGCAAAAGCAGTTCATGCCGCTCTACGAGCAGATGGAACGTGAGATCTACGAGGTGAACCGCAACGCGCGCGCCCTGGCCAGCGAGGTCGAGAAGAAAAAGAATCCCACCGACCGTGACTATGAGGCCGCCGCATCGGCACTGTCCCGCACCCGCATCCAGGAAGGAGAGATCGAAGCCAAATACTTTGAGAAATTCTCCAAAATCCTGACCAAGAAACAGCTCTTCCAGCTCAAGCAGGCCGAGGTGAAATTCACCCGCCAGATGCTGAAGAAGAAAAAATGATTTCGAGACATTATAGATGTTTCATATAGACACACACCCAAGCATTCCATTTCATGCCACATGAAATGGAATCTTTTTTTGGGGGCATCCGCACTGCAAAGAGGCGTGGACCCAGGGGGACTGTTCTGCTGGATGAAAAATGCCTGCATTTTTCGGACTGCAAAGAGGCGTGGACCAGGGGACGGTTATGCTGGATGAAAAATGCCTGCATTTTTCGGACTGCTGATAGGCGTGGACCAGGGGACGGTTATGCTGGATGAAAAATGCCTGCATTTTTCGGACTGCAGAACCGTCCCCCCGTACCCCCCTATAGTTCCGAGGGTAAAATGACGGACTGAAGCCCTCGCATCCCCTATGAGACGGGCAATTCGGTTCCGGGGGGACGGTTCTTCTGTACCGAATTGCTGGCGCAATTCGTTCCATAAGAATCCGTCCCCTTGGCCTCCCCTTTTCGTCCAAAAGAACCGTCCCTTTGGACGAAAAGTTACATTTTTGCTAATTTTGCGTTAATTTTTGCAAAAATACGTAGCATGGAGAGGTATTTGCACATTATTTTATTACTTTTGGAGTTATAAAAAACAACCAAACACTCATTACGACTATGAAACAGCTATTTTACCACATCTTATTTTCAGCTATACTGATTATGGCATTCCCATTTGATTCTTCAGGCGCGAATAAGGATGTTGATTTCAACTTCCCGCAAGATGTATCCCGCGATGCCCTCAGCGACCTGAACAAGGCGCTCAAGAGCGGTGACGGCCAGCAGACTGTCGATGCGCTGATACGCTACAGTATTGCCCAGAGCGGCATTTCACAGGATAACATGGCTGACATTGTCGAGAAAATCGAGTCGGTCATCAAGAAGGAGAAACGCCCCGAATACAAGGCGTTGCTCTACTACTTTGAGGCGATGGTCTATCAGAGCTATCGTGACGAGTATGCCCGATGGGGTAAACGCAACAACCCCGAAGGGGAGGAACCCACCGACGTGAGCGAGTGGGACCGTCACCAGTTTGATGTCAAGATTGCCGAGCTGCTCCACAAGTCGCTCGAGGACCCCGAGGCCCTGAGCCGCGTGCCGGTGACGTCACTGCCCGACATCATCAAGTGCAACAAGCTGGGGGCTACCTACGTCCCCACCCTGCAGGAGTTCATGCTGATGAAGAACATCGACGTCTTTAGGGATATGATTGGATATGAGCCCGCATGCCAGATGCTTATGGACCGGTGGATACTCTCGACCGAGGGCAATGTGCCTGCCCACATCTACGCCATGACCCAATCCGGCAAATCCATCTCCCTGGACGACTACAACAAGTATAGTGACAACGAGTACAGCGCCCTGTTGCTGGACCAGGTCAGTTTCAGTGACGACAAGGAGGGCTACAAGGTATATAAGGACTATGTCCAACGTTTTCCCACCAGCTGCTTGACTCCCGGCATCAAGAACAGGATTACCGACCTGGAGAGTCGCGCAGTGTATGTGAGATACCCGTCCTACAGCACATCTGGTGAAAACATCCCCATTTCCTTTGACGCAAAGAACATCAACTCGTTCAACATCAACGTCTATCGCATCCCCGACGGCCTGATTGGCGAGTATCGCATCAAGGTATCCCAACTTGATCTGGTCAGGCAGCATCCCGAGACTGTCCAGGGCACTATCCCGTTTGAAGAGAACCGAGTCAAGGACACCCTGCCGCCGCTGCCCTACGGAGCCTATATCCTGTGCAGTGACGACCTCTCGGCCGATGGCAAATCGGGCAAAACGCTGGATTTGTACAGCCATAGCATCCTGTATGTGAGCGACATCGCCCCGATTGTCATCACCCGCATCGACAACAAGAACCACTTTGGTGCCGTTGACGTCAATTCCGGCAAACCCGTATCGGGAGCCACCATCAATTACAAGACCTATAACAATCACTCAGGCACAGCCGGCACAACCGGTGCCAACGGCCTGGTGACCGCCCCCGAGAGATATAATACCAACAGTAAAGGCGAGGGTGGCCAAGAGCTGGAAGGTGCCACCGTCTATGCCGTCAAGGGCGAGGACAAATACGGCCAAGGTGCGGCCTACCATCGGATGCGCCAATACTACGCGTCGGACATCAGGGGCCAGATTTACACCGACTTGGGCGTCTATCGCCCTGGTGAGACCATCCACTGGGCCGCAGTCATCTACCGAATCGACAACAACAACCGCCTTACGCTAGCCAACAGGACCGTCTCGATCTGCTTCATGGACCATAACCGCGAGCCCATCGACACGGTGACCGTCGAGGCCGACGCCTACGGCCGCGTCGAGGGCACCTTCGTCGTCCCCAAGGACCGCATGAACGGCAGGTTCTCGCTGATGATGAAAGATGGCAAGTATTCCAGCTCCTCGTCAGTAATCAGCCGCGCCGACGTGAACGTGAGCGAGTACAAGACGCCGACGTTTGCCGTCACCTTCCCCGACGACCGCTACAGCTACACCATCGGCCAGCCCGTCAAGGTCAGCGGCAAGGTGGAGACCTATAGCGGCATGCCCGTCGCCAACACCAAGGTGCGCCTCTCGCTCATCCAGAAGGAGTGGTCCTGGTGGTGGTGGTACTCTGACGGCAACGATGGCACCCACCTGATGGACACCACAGTGACCACCGATGCCCAGGGCATGTTCTCGTTCTCCTATGAGCCCCGACTGTTCCGCGAGAACAAGACCAGCTATCGCTATTCGCGCTACCGCTATCAGGTGGTGGCCACAGCGACCACCGACGCCGGTGAGACCCAGGAGGCTTCCACCATCTTCATCGTGGGCACACGACGCGGTCTGGAGCTGGGCCGCGAGAACGGAGATATCTACCTCAACGACAAACCCATCAAGCTGCCGCTCATCTATAACACCACCGACGAGGAGCATCCCACGGCCATGTGCACTTGGGAAATCACACCCGAGGGAGCCAAAGAGCCTGTCAAGACCGGTAACCTCAATACCGGAGACCCGACCATCGACCTGACAAGTCTCCCCTCAGGAAAATATACGCTCAAGATCCACATCCTCGATGCCCAGGAAGGCGAGCAGGACGTGGACGTCGAGCGCGACATCATCCTGTACCGCAAGACCGACCGCGAGGCACCCGTCAAGGACTGCCCGCTGTGGATTGCCCCGATGGACAAGAGTGTCGACAAGAACAATACGGGCCACATCAACGTGGGCGTTTCGACCCCCAAGGCCTATATCTACTATGTGGCATCGACAGCCACCAAGGTCCTCGCCGAGGGCTGGCTCAACTACAACAAGGGCATGAACGATTTCACCGTGCCCCTGCCCAAGGAGCCCGGAGTCGACGTGACTGTGAGCTTCCTCTCCTACTACGGGAACAAACTGTGGGAGAACGAAGTGGTACTCACCAATCCCTACAAGCCCGAAGCCCTGAACATCAGTGCCACCTCGTTCCGCGACAAGCTGACGCCCGGTGACATCGAGCACTGGACCTTCACCCTAACCGACCAGAACGGCAAGCCCATGCGCGGAGCCATGCTGCTCGACATGTATGACAAGGCGCTGGCCAGCATTGCCCGGAACAACTGGTATTTCCCCACCTGGCGTATCACAGGCAACTGCGCCAACCTGAATGCCGTTAATCCCGCCGGCTCGTCCTCGACCAACAACAGTTGGACT
This sequence comes from uncultured Bacteroidales bacterium, assembly GCA_902776955.1. Lineage (GTDB taxonomy): Bacteria > Bacteroidota > Bacteroidia > Bacteroidales > Muribaculaceae > Sodaliphilus. The sequence goes on from CACYSG010000027.1 coordinate 19,917, forward strand.
GACAAGATGCTCAATATTCCCGAATCGGCCATTCCCCAATTGCCCGAGTTGTACACCTACGGGCAAGGCATCTTCAGCCGCTACATGCACTCGGTAGTGGGCTATGGGGCTACTAGAGGAGACCACTATTTAGATGAGGCGCGCGCCGTGCGAAAGTCTGCAGCCAGACCGATGGATGCAGCCAGGCCGATGGAGGCAGCCAATACTGCCGACGACATCTTGTTGGGGGTTGCCGTGACCGAAGAGGCCGCTCAACCCCAGGTCAACGAGAAGAACCTGGAGAAGGTGCAGCTGCGCGAGAGCGACGTCAAGACCGCCCTGTGGCAGCCGCTGCTCACCAGCGACAACAAGGGCGTGATCTCGCTGGAGTTTGAGGCGCCCAACTTCAATACCACCTGGATTACCCAAGCTGTGGCATGGAACGACAAGATGGTGGGCTCCACCTGGATGGCCGAGGTATTGACGCAGAAGCCGCTGATGGTACGCGCCAACATGCCGCGATTCCTGCGTCAGGGCGACCAGGCGAGACTCGCCGCCACGGTCCAGAACGCCACCGACCAGGCTGCCGCCTGTGATGCCGTGATCGAGCTGTTCGACCCGCGCACCGGCGACATCTACGCCACGCGCAACTTCAACCTGCAGCTCGACCCGATGGGCAGCCAGGCCGTGACCATCGACTGGCAGGTGCCCGACACCATTGCCATGGCGGGATTCCGCATCAAGGCCGCCAACGGCCGCTTTGGCGACGGCGAGCAGGTGATGGTACCCGTGCTGACGACCATCTCGCCGGTGATCGAGACCGAGCCGTTCTATATCGAGGCGGCACAGGGACACTACGAGACCCCGCTGCCCCAGTTCCCCAAGGACGCCCGCGTGACGCTGGAATACTGCGATAACCCCGTGTGGTACTGCGTGCTGGCATTGCCGACCATCTACAGTGACAACTACTTCATCACCACACACCTGATACACAGTCTGTTCGCCCTTCAGGTGGCTCAAGGTGTCGCCAAGGACCAGCCGCAGATCAAGGAGGCCGTCACCTACTGGAAGCAGCACAACGAGGACTCCACCCTCGTGTCGATGCTCCAGAAGAACCAGGACCTCAAGATCGGCACCCTGCTGGCATCGCCCTGGATGCGTGACGCTGAGCGTCAGACGCTTAGGATGTCGAAATTGAACGAACTCTTTGACGAGGCCATCGCCAACCGCGAATATGAGAAAATCATCAGCGGCCTGCAAACGCTGCAGATGAGCGACGGCGGCTTCACCTGGTTCCTCCACCCGTACTGCAAGTCGAGCCTGTCAATCACCGGGACCGTGCTAGAGTTCATCGGCGAGCTCAAGCATCTGGGATACCTCCCCGAGGACAGCCGCCTGAACACGATGGTGGAACGCGCCCTCGCTTACTATGACAGCGAGAGTGTCGCCTATTTCAACTATGTCAAGGAGCACTACAAGGATAATCCGTATAGCCACTTCACAAGCTATGCCTACACGCGCTCGATGTACCCCGAGGTAAGCCACAAGTACAAATCCAGCGCCAGCCTGTTGAAGAACACCATCAAGTACATGGACAAGAACTGGGGCAAGGGCTTAACGCTGAGCGAAAAAGCCTACTACGCCATGACGCTCAACCGCAACGGCCACCCGAAGACCGCCAAGAGGATCATCGAGAGCATCCGCCAGTTTGCCATTGTCAAGCCCTCGACCGGCATGTACTGGGACAACCTGCAGAACCGCTACAGCTGGTGGGACTATGACAAGGTGGCCTACACCAGCACGATCCTGCGCGCCATGAACGAGATTGATCCCCGTCAGGAGGAGATCGACCAGATACGCAAGTGGATGCTGCTCATGAAACAGAGCAACGACTGGGGCAGCTACAGCCTCGCCGCCGATGCCGTCTACAGCATCCTGAGCACCGGCAGCCAGTGGCTCGAGCGTGCCTCCCTGCCTACCATCACCGTTGCCGGTGAGCCCGTCAATCTCGACAAGATGGCCGAGTGGCTGGGATACTTCCGCACTACCCTTCCCGCAACGACGACCGGCAATGTGGTCATCGACCGGACGGCCAGCGGACCCGCATGGGGTGCCGTCTATAGCCAGTTCAAGGCACCGATGACCCAGATTCAGGAAAGGGCCATCGATGAGGTTTCCATCAGCAAGGAGTACTACGCCTATGCCCAGGACGGCACGCTCCACGCCGCCACATCGTTCAAGGTGGGCGACAAGGTCAAGGTGCGCGTGGTCATCAAGACCAACAAGGACATGGACTACGTCACCATCACCGACGAGCGCGCCGCCTGCTTCGAGCCGGTTGACCAGCTCTCGGGTTACCGCAGCGAGGACCGCACCTGGTTCTACCAGGAGACCAAGGACACCCAGACCAACGTGTTCATCAACAGCCTCGACAAGGGCACGCACATCATCGGCTATGACGTTTGGGTCACCAATCCGGGTGAATTCACCTCGGGTATCGCCACAATCCAGTGTCAATATGCCCCGCAGTTGAGTGCCCACAGCGCCGGCAAGACCATCACGGTCGATCTAAAAGAATAGCATCAGCCACATAATAAACTACGAATTACGCGAATTTTACAAATTGGCATCCGCGTTCAATTAAAGCAAATTTCACGAATTGCGGCCACGACAAGGGGACGGTTCTTCTGGATGAAAAATGCTTGCATTTTTCGGACTGAAGAACCGTCCCCCGGTAACCTAGAGAAGCTTGTAGGGCCACAGGAAAGGACGTTATGCCTATTTGGTTTTCAAATGATTATCAATCAGCTTATTACAATATGAAATGAAATTTTTCCCGGACACTAATGAAAAATGATAGAATATCATATTGATGCCGTCATGTTGCATGATATATATACTCAATTGACGTTAAATTTTGTAAAAAATAGGGATTTACTAGGCGTTTGCGCAATTATTTACTATTTTTGGGGACTTTTTTTATTTCAAATCTAAACATTTCACGGCTATGAAACAGCAAATTCTACATTTCTTATTGATTGTCATATTATCTATGGCATTCCCGTTCAACGCATCGGGTGATGACTATAGAATCATTGACTTCAATTATCCTCAGGACGTGTCCAATGAGGCGCTGGCCGACCTTGACAATGCGCTCAAGGCGGGCGACGGTGAGTTGACTGTGGACGCGCTGGTGCGTTACAGCATCGCCCAGAGCGGCATCTCTAAGGACAACATGCCGGAAATCGTCAAACGGCTGGAGTCCACCATCGCCAAGGAAAAGCAGCCTCACATCAAGGCGTTGCTCTACTACTTTGAGGCGCTGGTCTATAAAGGCTACTGCAAACGTTTCGTCCGCCGGAGCGACCGCAACAATCCTGTTGAGGAAATGCCTGCCGACGTGAGCGAGTGGGACCGCAACCAGTTCAATAAAAAGATAGCAGAATTGGTGGAGAAATCCCTTGCCGAGCCCGAGGCCCTCAAGGCCGTGGCGGTGACGTCACTGCCCGGCATCATCGAGTGCAACGAGCTAGGCGCGACCTTTGTCCCTACCCTATTTGAGTTCCTGTCGATAAAGAGCCTGGAACTGCTGACGGACAACGATGAACTCATTGGCCGCATCAAGACCGACTGGCTTGACGCGACCGATGGTCATGCCGCCCCCAACATATATGCCATGGTTCAAACCGACAAAGGGGACTTCCGCGCCGCCTACGACCGTTACCGCAACAGCGAGTACTGCGCCCTACTGCTTTCCAACCTCAGTTTTGACGACAAGAAACAGAAATATGCCGAGTTGAAGCAATACCTGCAGCGTTTCCCCTCCTCGATTTACACCGCTCAGGTCAAGAACATGATATTCGACCTGGAGGAGAAGCGTATTCATGTTTCCTATCCCAACGTCATCTCCTCGCGTGACACGGTCACCGTAACTGCCGATGTCCACAATGCCAATAACTATTGGCTGAATGTGTATCGCGTCCCTGACGACTTGCAGTACACATACGAATTTGCGTATGACAAGTTGAAGTTCGTTTCGCAGACGCCAGTCACGGTACAAGGCACCGTGCCTTTCAGTGCAAGCGACATCAAGACAGAACTGCCACCGCTGCCTTACGGCTGCTACGTCATTCTTCCCTTGCTGGATAAGGACGAGAAGCCGCATCGGCACGTCCATACTTATGATTTGTTGCGTGTTACCGACATCGGCAATTTCACCGTGAGCCGTAAGGGCAAGGAAGGTATCATCGCAGCCGTGGACATCACCACCGGCAAACCCATGCCCGATGTGACCGTTGTCAAAAAGTTTATCAGCAAAATAGGCAGAACCGGCAACGACGGAACGCTCAATCTCTACAGCAAGTGTGAGGGAGAATTGCGCACCATCAAGGGTGATGACCGATTTGGTCCCTCGACCTCTCATTATTATTTAAACAATGACCGCAATTATGACCACATAACAGCCCAATTCTACAGCGACTTAGGCGTTTACCGTCCTGGAGAGACCATCCATTGGGCTATTATTGTCTATCGCGCCACCGACAAAGGCAACACCCCATTGGGAGGCAAAGAATTCAAGGTAATCTTTAAAGATACCAACCACAAGGATATAGACACGGTCATTGTTGCCAGCGACGAGTACGGACGCATCGAGGGCTCGTTCGTCATACCCAAGGACCGCATGAACGGTAGATTCTTCTTCTGTCTTGAGGACAACAATGAAAGAATCAATGGATGGTCTGTGAACGTGAGCGAGTACAAGACACCGACGTTTGAGGTCACTTTCCCCGATGCGCGTCGCAGTTATGTCGCCGGCCAGCCGGTCAAGGTGACCGGTAAGGCGATGAGTTACAGTGGTGTGCCTATTGCCAATAGCAAGGTGCGCCTGTCGCTCATCAAGAACGAGTGGTCATGGTGGTGGTGGAGCATGCGCAACAACAATGGCAAGCACCTGCTGGATACCACCGTTGTGACCGACGCCCAGGGCAACTTCACCTTTGAATTTGCCCCTGACCTGTTCCAGGAGAATAAGGACTTGAAACCCGGCAAGCGCTGTTGGGCAAGCTATAACTATATGGTTCTCGCCACCGTGACCAACGATGCCGGCGAGACTCATGAGGAGAGCACCTCGTTCATTGTGGGCACGCGCCGCGGCATCGAGTTGGGCAGTGAGAGCGAAAATGTTTATCTCAATGGCCAGCCCATCAAACTGCCGTTGAAATACAACACCACCGACGAGGAACACCCCGACACCTGGTGCACATGGGAAGTGACGAAGAAGGGCAGCAAGGAGCCCGCGCTGACAGGCAACTTGAACACCGCCGACCCAACCATCGACCTGACCAGCCTGTCCTCGGGCGAATACACCCTCAAAATCCACATCCTCGATGCCGAGGAGGGCGAGCAGGATGTTGACGTGAGCCGCGATATCATCCTCTATCGCAAGGGTGACAAGACCTCGCCCGTCAAGGATTGCCCGCTATGGATTTCGCCGCTTGGCAAGAATGTGGACAAGAACAACAAGGGCCACATCACCGTCGGCGTATCCACCCCAGCGGCTTACATCTATTATGTCGCCAGCACCACCAAGGATATCATCGACGAGGGCTGGTTGAATTACAAAGCCGGCATGAACGATTTCACCGTACCCTTGCCCAGGGAGGCGGGAGCAGACGTGACCGTATCGTTCATTACCTACTACGGCACCAAGAAATGGGAAAAAGAGGTGAAACTTGAAAATCCGTATAAAGCCGAGGCGCTGAAGATTACCGCCACCTCGTTCCGCGACAAACTCGTGCCGGGTAACATTGAGCGTTGGTCATTCACACTGACTGACCAGAACGGCAAGCCCCGTCCCGGCGCTATGTTGCTCGACATGTATGACAAAGCCATCGCCAGCATTGCCGAGAACAGCTGGAACTATTCAGTATATTCGGCTTACGGATCCTACCCTCCATTCGACATCAATTCCATGAGTTTAGGCTACAACAACACGAGATACATCAACTGGTCTCAGGACCCCCTGGCCATTCCTAAAGAAGCGCAAGCCCAACTGCCCAAATTGTACACTTACGGCTTATCGCCGTTCAGCTATGTAACGGGACGTGGACGCCAGCTGTTGAAATCACAATCGCCGGGCGCCTCCCGCCCGACAGGCAACTACACGGTGAGCGGTGTGGTGCTTGACGAGAACGGCGAGCCTTGCATCGGGGCGTCGGTTGTTGAGCTGAGCAATTCCAAGAACGGCGTCGGTACCGACTTTGACGGCAACTTCTCACTCAACTGTGCTTATGGCGCTACCCTCATAATCTCTTATGTGGGTTACGAGACCGTTGAGGTCCAAGCCCTTGACGGAATGATCATCGAACTTGAGCCAAAAGGCGGAACGCTAGGCGAAGTGGTAGTCACAGGCTATCAAATGGTTGACAAGAGACTCTATACCGGCAGTGTTCAGAGCGTGGAACTCGAAGGGGGCGAAGATGCTCAAGTGAATCAGCAAAACCTGGACAAGGTCCCCCTGCGCGAGAGCGATGTCAAGACCGCCCTGTGGCAGCCGATGCTCACCAGCGACCAAAACGGTGTCGTCTCGCTGGAGTTTGAGGTGCCCAACTTCAACACCACATGGAACACCCAGGCCGTAGCGTGGGACAAGCAGATGATCGGCTCCACCTGGATGGCCGAGGTGTTGACGCAGAAGCCGCTGATGGTGAAGGCCAACATGCCGCGCTTCCTGCGACAGGGCGACCAGGCGAGACTCGCCGCCACGGTGCAGAACGCCACCGACGAGCGGGCTGCCTGCGACGCCGTGATTGAACTCTTTGACCCGCGCACCAATGAGGTCTACGCCACCCGCAACTTCAACCTGACGCTCGACCCGATGGGCAGCCAGGCGGTCACCATCGACTGGCAGGTGCCCGACACCATTGCCATGGCGGGCTTCCGCATCAAGGCAGCCAACAGCACCTTCGGCGACGGCGAGCAGGTAATGGTGCCCGTGCTCACGACCATCTCGCCGGTGATCGAGACCGAGCCGTTCTATATCGAGGCGGCACAGGGACACTTCAAGCAGCCGCTGCCCAAGTTCCCCAAGGATGCCCGCGTGACGCTGGAATACTGTGACAATCCCGTGTGGTACTGCGTGCTGGCCCTGCCCACCATCTTCAGTGATGAGTACAATGTCTCCACCCATGCGGCACACAGCCTGTTTGCCCTGCAGGTCGCACAGGGTGTAGCCAAGGAGCAGCCGCAGATCAAGGAGGCCGTCACCTACTGGAAGCAGCACAACGAGGACAGCACCCTCGTGTCGATGCTCCAGAAGAACCAGGACCTGAAGATCGGCACGCTGCTGGCATCGCCCTGGATGCGTGACGCCGAGCGTCAGACGCTCAGGATGTCGAAGTTGAACGAACTCTTGGACGAATCCATCGTCAAGAAGGAATATGAGAAGATCATCACTGCCCTGCAGTCGCTGCAGATGAGCGACGGCGGCTTCACCTGGTTCCGCTATCCCGAATGCGAGTCCAGCGTCTGGACTACAGGCATCGTACTGGAACTTATCGGCGAAATCAAGCACCTGGGCTACCTGCCCGACGACGGCCGCCTGACCTCGATGGTCAACCGCGCCCTCGCTTACTATGACAGCGAGAACGTGCGCCTGTTCAACGAAGCCAAGAAGTACAGCAAGGAGCCTGAACGCCGGTTCACGGAGTATGCCTACACGCGTAGTCTCTTCCCCGAGGTGAAGCAGTCCGGCGCCAGTGCCGACCTGATGAAGAAGACCATCAAGTACATGGACAAGAACTGGAGCAAGGGCACCACCCTCCAGAAGAAAGCCTATTACGCCATGACGCTCTACCGCAACGGCTACCAAAAGACCGCCCGCAGCATCGTCGAGAGCATCCGACAGTTTGCGATTGTCAAGCCCTCGACCGGCATGTACTGGGACAACCTGCAGACCGGCTACGGCTGGTGGGAGTTTGATAAGGTCGCCTATACTAGCACTATCCTGCGCGCCATGAACGAGATTGATCCCCGTCAGGAGGAAATCGACCAGGTGCGCAAGTGGATGCTGCTGATGAAGCAGAGCAACGACTGGGGCAGCTACAGCCTCGCCGCCGACGCCGTCTATAGCATCCTGAGCACCGGCAGCCAGTGGCTCGAGCGTGCCTCCCTGCCCACCATCACCGTTGCCGGAGAGCCTGTCAATCTCGACAAGATGGCCGAGTGGCTGGGATACTTCCGCACTACCTTGCCTGCCACCACCGCCGGTGACGTCGTCATCGACCGCACAGCCAGCGGACCCGCATGGGGTGCCGTTTACAGCCAGTTCAAGGCGCCGATGACCGAAATCAAGGAGAAGGCCATCGAGGAGGTTTCCATCAGCAAGGAGTACTATGTGTATGCCCAGGACGGCACGTTGCACGCCGCCACATCGTTCAAGGTGGGCGACAAGGTCAAGGTGCGCGTCATCATCAAGACCAATAGGGACATGGACTTCGTGACCATGACCGACGAGCGCGCCGCATGCTTCGAGCCCGTCGACCAGCTCTCGGGTTACCGCAGCGAGGACCGCACCTGGTTCTACCAGGAGACCAAGGACACCCAGACCAACGTGTTCATCAACAGACTGAGAAAGGGCACGCACATCATCGGCTATGACGTTTGGGTCACCAACCCGGGTGAATTCACCTCGGGTATCGCCACAATCCAGTGTCAATATGCCCCGCAGTTGAGCGCCCACAGCGCCGGCAAGACCATCAATGTTGATGTGAAATGATAAAAATGGAGGAAAATATGCTTGACGGTTGCGAATTGACACTTGTGTTTTTTTATCACTGACTTTCAGACGTTTGCCTATTTTTTAGGTAAAAAAATGACAAGTCCAAGGCAAAAAAAACGTCAATCCCTGCAAACGAAATTACGGTTTTTCATAACCTGCTGTTTGGGAAAGGAAGTACATTTGCAGCGTCAAAGGCATACATCCAAATTTGTCAATATATCATAAGACCCGCCGCATCACGGATGCGAAGTCTTATCCTCATAATCGAATAATATAAATCTTTTGATGGTAGTTAATGTTGATTAAATGATTATTAAATGTAAAAGTAATTTTAGTCTAATCCTATTATTAAACGCAAGCAATTAAAAAACATGAGAATTAACGACGTCTGCGAGAGCAGATGTCGTTTTTTTTGTCTTTTACGGGAAAAACATTAACTTTGCAGTCGCGACAACACTTAAACGACTAGAACTATGACTTCTATCAAAACAATCGGTCTATTGACCTCGGGAGGCGACGCCCCCGGCATGAATGCCGCGATACGCGCGGTGACGCGTTCGGCCATCTACAACGGATTTAAGGTAAAAGGCATCTACCGCGGCTACAAGGGCCTGGTTGATGACGAAATCGTCGATTTCAAGACCCAGAATGTTTCCAACATCATCCACCACGGCGGCACGATCCTCAAGACAGCCCGCTGCAAGGAGTTCAAGACGATCGAGGGCCGTCAGCAGGCTTATGAGAACATCAAGAAACATTGCATCGACGCGCTGGTGGTCATCGGTGGCGACGGTTCGCTGAGCGGCGCTCGCCAGTTCGCCAGGGAGTTTGACTTCCCCATCGTGGGTCTGCCGGGCACCATCGACAACGACTTGGCGGGAACCGACCACACCATCGGCTATGACACGGCACTGAACACCATCATGTGGTGTGTGGACCGCATCCGCGACACGGCAAGCAGCCACGAGCGCCTGTTCTTTATCGAGGTGATGGGACGCGATTCCGGATTCCTGGCACTGAACGGCGCCATCGCCACAGGAGCCGAGGCCGCCATCATCCCCGAGATTTCGACCGAGCAGGATCAGCTCGCCGAACTTATCCAGAGGGGATTCCGCAAGAGCAAGAACTCGTCGATCGTCCTCGTTGCCGAGAGCCCCGTCACCGGCGGCGCCATGGGCCTGGCCGAGAGGGTGCGCAACGAGTACCCGCAGTATGACGTGAGGGTGACCATCCTGGGCCACCTGCAGCGCGGCGGCACACCCACAGCCCAAGACCGCATCCTGGCCTCACGCATGGGTGCAGCAGCCATCGACGCTCTCCTTGAGGGACAGCGCAATGTGATGATTGGCGACGATGACGAGAAGATTGTGTATGTGCCCTTCAGCAAGGCCATCCACAACGAGAAGCACATCGACCGCGACCTGCTCGAGACGCTCAGGCGCCTGTCGATTTGACGCGTTCGTCTATCAATACCGATAATCCACGCAAGCCCGCGACCGCTTCACGTCCTTGATGATAGCGGCTGCGGCGACGTGTGCCGGATGGCGGGCATAGACGCCCACATCCTCCATCGTCGGGACGATTGCCGTGAGGACGATGTCCCAGTCCTCGGCGGGATTCTCGTTAAGTGCGACCTCGATGCTCTGGAGCACGTCGATCTGCTCGGGCAGCGCATCCAGGGCCCGCTTGAAGCGCAGCGCGACTTCGCGCCTCACCTCGTCACTGCCCTGCAGTTGAAACATTACTATATGCTTGACCATGAATAGTTTAAAGGTTAAAGGTTAAAGGTTAAAGTTTAAAGGGATTTTAGACGTTAGACGTTATAAAGAATTAAAAAATCACCGGCCCTGTGGAGAAGACCGGTGATTTTCATCTTTATCATGTTGTTTTATTACTCGGCGGCGGGAGCCTCGGGAGCCTCCTCGGCGGGAGCCTCTACGTCAGCACCTTCCTCAGCGCCTTCCTCGGCAGCCTTAGCGGCGGCGAGAGCGGCCTGATGAGCAGCCTCCTCGGCCTTGCGAGCGGCACGCTCGGCGGCGAGTTCCTCGGCGTTCTCGGCGATCACCTCAAAGGGGATCTCAACAGCTACTTCCTTGTGCAGGCGTACGATACCGGTATACTTGCCGGGGGTCTTGATGCTCTCGTGCACGCTGACGATCTTGCGGTCAACATTGTGACCAGCAGCGAGCAGAGCCTCGTGAACCTGAGCAGCGCCAACCGAACCGTAGATGGTGCCCGTGGGGCTCACCTTTACGGGGATGGTCAGGAATACACCCTCGAAAGCCTTTGCAGCCTCCTCGGCGTCGGCCTTCACCTTAGCCAGCTTGTGAGCCTGCTGACGCAGGTTCTCGGCGTGAATCTTCAGTGCGCTGGGGGTAGCCAGGATAGCCTTGCCAGTGGGGATGAGATAGTTGCGGCCATAGCCGTTCTTCACTTCCACAACGTCGTTCTTGAAACCAAGATTGACGATATCTTCTTTCAAAATAATCTTCATAATTGTTTCCTCCTTTGTGTAATCG
>CACYSG010000028.1 GCA_902776955.1 uncultured Bacteroidales bacterium
CTGAAACCCGACTTGACATCAAAGTGTCAACGATGTCCTGATACAAAGTGTCAACGATGTCTTGATACAAAAGTGTCAACGATGTCCTGATACGCGGCACCTAGTCCCTAGTCCTTAGTCCCTAGTCCCTAGTTCCTTTAACCTTTAACCTTTAAACCTCTAAACTTTAAACCTTAAACCTTAAACCTTAAACCTTTCAAGCCGCATGGCTTGAAAATCTCACTCCTGCGGCATGAGGATGTCGTCAATCCATCCGTCACGGTTATAGCGGCACAGGTCCACATAGGCGTCGATGCCCGGGATGATGCCCGTCTCGCTATACTGCCAGATGGTATACTCCCCTTCCCAGTTAATCTCGGGCTCGCTGTTGGAATAACGGCCGATGTAGAGGTGGTTCTTGTTGAGGTGGGGAGCCAAGTTCTTGTTATAGAAGCCCATCGTGCTGTAAATCATGGGCTGCACGCCGTAGTGCCCCTCCACGAGTTCGCAGAACTTGAACACGCTGTCGATGAGCTGGCTGCGCGACCAGTTGCCGCGCACCTCGACGTCAAGCATCGGGATGAGGTCCTGGACCGACTTGAGGGCGAAGTTGGAAAAATTGTCGAACTGCTGGTCGACCGAAGATGTCGAGGTCAGGTAGTGATAGCTGCCGACGAGCAGGCCGTGACGACGGGCCTGCGTGACGTTGAGCGCATAGTGGGGAGAGTGGTAGGTTGCTCCCTCGGTGGCCTTGATATAGACAAACCGGATGTTCTTGTCACTGCTCACCTTGGCCCAGTCGATTTCTCCCTGATGGCTGGAGATGTCGATGCCGTCATAGGCTGCGCTGGTATCGCGGGGAGCCACATGACGGGCGCCACCCACCCGCGCTTGTTCAGGATGACATGAGCACAGCATCATCAGCAGCACGAGTGCCACCGATGATGTGATGAGACAGATATGACGAGCCGGATTAATCATTGTCGGCCGAACTTTTGTTTGTCTTGCGGCCTAATGATTGAGCTGAACGGATGCTGTCGTTACGTTGGGATTGCGACATCTTGGATGACGTTCCCTTGTTATACAGGCTGGCGGCGGTTGACTTGCCCTGAGATTTACGTTTTGCCTGCTCCTCTCGGGCTTTTTTGGCGTCGGCTTTGCGTTTTGCCTTGGCGTCGGCTTCGGCCTTAGCCTTGGCATCGGCTTCGGCTTTGGCCTTAGCGCGCTTCTCTTCTTCAGCTTTCCTTTTCTTTGCCGCGTCGTCTTTTTTCTTCTTTTCTTCCTCGGCTTTCTTCTTCTTTTCCTCCTCAGCTTTCTTCTTTTGCTGTTCGGCCTTCTTCTTTTGCTCCTCAGCCTTCTTCTTCTGTTCCTCGGCCTTCTTCTGGTTTTCGGCGTTCTTGTTCACCTTCTCCTGCTTCTTGTCGGCTTCGGATTTCGACTTGGAGGATGTGCCTTCTTTAGCCGTGGGATCCTCGGTCATCTTGACGGTCGAGGGCTTGGGCTTGTTGCGGTCCACGGCATCCTTGACGCTGACCCTGGGTTTTCCCTTGGCGGGACGGTACAGGATGTCGTTCACCGAGTGTCCGGTATTGAAACGGCCCAAGTCCACATACCCCTTCACGCCATTGAGACGGCCTTTCTCCGAGAATTGCCACATGATCCACTTCACGCCGTCGATGTTGGGCTTGTCGTTAGGATTGCGGGGATACTTGGCGATAAAGATGGGATAATGGGCGAAGGCTTTGCCCAGATAGGACTTGAAGAACGTCTCGTAGGTGTAGATAATGGGCTTGCAGCCGTAATAGTCCTCAACCATCTTGGCAAACACCATCAGGCTGTCCCTCAACTGCTGAGGGGTCCACTGCTTGCACACCTCCACGTCGATGACGGGGATCAGGTCTTGCTCGTCACGGTGAGCGGTATTGGCAAAGTTCTGGAACTGGGTCGTCACGCTCGACTTGTTGCTCAAGAAGTGGTAACTGCCCACCTTGAATCCGGCTTTGCGCGCGTTCTGGATGTTCGTGCGGTAATTCTCGTCAACCAGGTTGCTGCCCTCGGTAGCCTTGATGTAGACATACTTAATCTTGGGATTCTTCCTTAGGGTCTCCCAGTTGATGACACCCTGATGCTTGGACACGTCGATGCCGTCAAAGGGGCCATCGGCGGGGTTGGGGGCCGGGGCCTCTTGCTGGGGCTGCTGCTTTTTTTCTTCGGGGGCGGCAGCATTCTTCTTGGTTACGTCGTCTTTTTTATCGTCCTTGGTGGCAGCAGGTGCCTTGGTCTCTTTTTTGTCGTCGGCCTTAGCCCCTTTCTTGTCGTCGGCCTTGGCGTCTTGCTTGTCGGCCTGCTTCTTGTCACCCGACTTGGTGCGCTCGCGTGTCGGCTTGTTGATTTGGGATTGTGGCGAAGCGGCGCCTGACAGGGGCAGGAGCAAACATATGATGGTGAGCAGTAAAGTATATATAGTAGTCTTGAACATTTGTGAAAAATCCATTGCTATTTCCGTTTTCAGAGTAAAGTGGCTGCAAAGATAAGAAAAAACTTTGTTTTCGGGACACCAATTGAAGTAAAAGTTTGTCAAACGGGGCTAGATTCAGCCGAAAGCATCAGGTGGGGACTTGACAAATCGACCGCCAGTAGGCTTTTTTGCAAAAAAAATGGCAAAAAGGTGAAAAAACAACCGTTTTTATCAATAAAAATCAGTATCTTTGTAGGTTTATCAACCGAAACCCGATTCCCATCGGAGCAATATTCAGAATAAAACCAAACAATTCATATGGCAAAAAAGAGCGGACTTCAGTCCTTGAAACAGGAACGTCGTGAATACCACGACAGGGTCATCAACTTCTTCAACCAGCAGGGCGATGGCTCATTCAACTACAAGCAGGTATCGGCGGCAGTGGGGGCCAACACGCCCAAGCGACGCGCGGTAATCGTCGAAATTCTCGAGCAACTGGCCGTGGACGGCTTTCTTGCCCAGGTGGGAATGGGCAGCTACAAGGCCGTGAACCGTTCGTCGGTAGCCGAGGGCATCTTCATCCGCCGCAGCAACGGCAAGAACAGCGTGGACATCGCCGGCGATGACGGCGCGCCCATCATGGTCGCCGAGCGCAACTCGATGCACGCCCTCAACGGCGACCGCGTGCTCGTGCACATCAGCGCCGTCCGTGCTGGCATCGAGCCTGAGGCCGAAGTGGTGAAAATCATCGACCGCAAGGAGCAGGCATTCGTCGGCACGCTGCAAGTGCTCAAGTATTTCGCCCAACTGGCAAGCGACAGCAAGTTCCTCGCCACCGACATCTTCATCCCGCTGGACAAGCTCAAGGGAGGAAGGACGGGCGACAAAGTCGTCGTCAAGATCATCGAGTGGCCCGAGGACGCCAACTCGCCCATCGGCGAGGTGGTGGACGTCCTGGGTGTGGCTGGTGAGAATAATGCCGAGATTCATGCCATCCTCGCCGAGTTCGGACTTCCCTATAAATATCCCGAGAATGTCACCCTGGCAGCCGAAGCCCTCGATGCCGGCATTACCCCCGAGGAAATCGCCAAGCGCGTGGACATGCGCGACGTGACCACGTTCACCATCGACCCTGCCGACGCCAAGGACTTTGACGACGCCTTGTCCATCAGGCAACTCAAGAACGGTAATTGGGAAATCGGCGTCCACATCGCCGACGTCAGCCATTATGTCACCCCTGGCTCAATCATCGACAAGGAGGCTTACGAGCGCGCCACGTCGGTATATCTGGTCGACCGCACCATCCCCATGCTGCCCGAGAAGCTCTGCAACAACATCTGCTCGCTTCGCCCCCATGAGGACAAACTCACTCACTCGGTCATCCTCGAGATGGACGCCGAGGCCAAGGTGAAGAAATACAAAATCTGCCACACGGTGACCAACAGCGACCGTCGCTTCTCCTACGAGGAGGCACAGCATATCCTGGAGACAGGCAAGGGTGACCTCGCCGAGGAACTCGCCGTGCTCAACGATATGGCCAAGCAGTTGCGCCGACGTCGCTTTGAGGAAGGCGGCTCGGTGTCGTTCAACCGCGAGGAAATCAAGTTCGAGATCGACGAACAGGGCAAGCCTACGGCTGTGCATGTGCACGAGTCACAGGATGCCAACAAACTCATCGAGGAGTTCATGCTGCTGGCCAACTGCAAGGTTGCCGAGCACATCGGCAAGGTGCCCAAGAACAGGACAGCCAAGTCCTTTGTCTATCGTATCCACGACCAGCCCGACCTGGACAAACTACAGAATTTTGCCGACATCGCCGCACACTTCGGCTACAAGGTGCGCACCAAGGGGTCGGGACGCGACATCAACAAGTCCATCAACAAGATGCTCGAGAAGGCCAAGGGCAAACCCGAGGAAGAGATGCTCTCAATCCTCGCCATCCGCTCGATGGCCAAGGCCATCTACAGCGCGACCAACATCGGCCACTACGGCCTGGCGTTCGACTTCTACACCCACTTCACCTCGCCCATCAGGCGATATCCCGACTTGACGGTCCACCGCCTCCTCGACGTGTATGCCGCGGGTGGCAAGAGTGTTGACCCCGTCAAACTCGAGGACCAGTGCAAGCACATGAGCGCCCAGGAACAGCTGGCTGCCAACGCCGAGCGCGCCTCCATCAAGTACAAGGAGGTGGAATTCATGGGACAGCGACTGGGTGGCGTGTTCACGGGACACATCTCGGGCGTGACCGAGTGGGGCCTGTACGTCGAGCTCGACGAGACCCATTGCGAGGGCCTCGTGGGCATCCGTGGCCTGGACGATGACTTCTATGAGTTTGATGAGAAGAATTACTGCATCCGCGGACGACGCCGGGGCAAGGTCTACAGCCTGGGTGACCCCATCACCATCCAGGTGGCACGCGCCGACCTCATCAAGAAGCAGCTCGATTTTGTCCTCGTTGACAAGGAGAATCCCGCCAACTCACACCGCATCGACCGCGAGCCCATCACCGAGCAGAACAGCCGCAGCACCAGCGGCCGCCTCTCGCGTGAGGAGCGACAGCGCGAACAATACGAAGGCGGCAGTGCCTCGCGGCGACAGCAGCGCGGCGCCCGCGGCAACACCACCCGTCGTCAGGCTCGTGAGGCCCGTGACAACAAGGTAGGCCGTCCCAGCCGCAAATCCGGCCGTTCAGGCAAGCCCCGCGGCCGCAACAAGAGGTAAAAGCCCATCCGTTAAATCCGCAATGTCCGTTATTTCCGTTATTTCCGTTATATCCGTTCAACCAAGAGATAATGACTCCCGCCACTCAACACAGGGTTAAACTCGAGACCCTGGGCTGCAAACTCAACTTCTCGGAAACCGCCACCATGCAGTCCCTGCTCGCCGCACACGGCATCCTGCCCGTGAACAAGGGCGAGGAGCCCGACGTATGCGTCGTGAACACCTGCAGCGTGACCGCCCTGGCCGACAGCAAGTGCCGCCAACACATCCGACAACTCATCCGACGTTATCCCGACGCCTTGATGGTCGTCACCGGCTGCTATGCCCAACTCAAGGGCAAGGAGATTGCCGAGATGGAGGGTGTGGACATCGTCCTGGGCAGCGAGCACAAGGCCGACATCGCCAGTTACGTCATGCAGTGGTTCGAGGACCGGCAACAGCGGCTGGCGGTAACCCCGTCACTCGATATCCGGGCGTTCTCGCCCTCGTGTGACCGCGGCGACCGCACCCGATATTGGCTCAAGGTACAGGATGGCTGTGACTACTGGTGCAGCTACTGCACCATCCCAGCGGCTCGTGGTCGCAGCCGCAGCGGCACCATCGCCCAGCTCACAGAGCAGGCTCGAGAGGTAGCAGCCGAGGGTGGCAAGGAAATCGTCATCACGGGCGTGAACATCGGCGACTTCGGCAAGAACACGGGCGAGAACTTCCTCGATTTGTTGAAATCCCTTGATGACATCGAGGGCATCGAGCGTTACCGCATCTCGTCGATTGAGCCCGACCTGCTGACCGACGAAATCATCGACTTCTGCGCCCGCTCACGGGCTTTCATGCCCCACTTCCACATTCCGCTGCAAAGCGGCAGCGACCCTGTCTTGAAGCTGATGCGCCGTCACTACGACCGCCAACTGTTTGCCGACAAAGTCACACGATGCCGCGAACTCATGCCCGACTGCTTCATCGGCGTGGACGTGATGGTGGGCACCCGGGGCGAGACGCCCGACCTGTTCGAGGATAGCTATAATTTCATCGCGGGGCTGAACGTGCAGCACCTGCACGTCTTCCCCTACAGCGAGCGCCCAGGCACCATGGCCCTGCGCATCCCCTACATCGTCACCCAGCAGGACAAGCAGGAACGCGCGGCACGCATGATAGCCCTGAGCGATGAGAAACAGGCCGATTTCACCCGCCGTTACCTGGGCACGGTGCGCCCCGTCTTGCTGGAGCATGGCCGCGGCAAGGGCGCGATGCACGGTTTCACCGACAACTACATCCGCGTCAACGTGACCCCCGACATGACTCTAGCCAACCAAATCGTGAACGTTAAATTACTGTCCCTCAACGACGACCTGTCCGTCAACGCCAAAGTAATAAAAAACAACAACTAGGGACTAGGGACTAAAAACTAAAAACTAAAATAGACCAATGAACAAAGTTGCTGTCATCATATTGAACTGGAACGGTGCGAAACTATTGCGCCGTTACCTGCCCACTGTGATTGCAGGCACTGATACCGCCATCGCCGACGTGATCGTCGCCGACAACGGCAGCACCGACGACAGCCTCCAGGTGCTCGAGCAAGAGTTCCCCGAGGTGAAGGTGTTGAAGTTTGACACCAACCACGGCTTTGCCCAGGGTTATAACCTGGCCATCGAGCAGACGATGTACCCTTACACCGTACTGCTCAACAGCGACGTGCGCACGCCCCAAGGATGGCTCAACCCCCTGCTGGACTACATGGAGGCCCACCCCACCGTGGGCGCCGTGATGCCCAAACTGCTGCATGACCGCGACGACGACAAGCAGATGTTTGAGTATGCCGGGGCTGCCGGTGGATACATCGACCGCCACGGTTACCCCTATTGCCGCGGACGCATCTTTGAGTACCTCGAAGAAGACTGGGGACAGTATGACGACGGCCCCAAGAGCGTCTTCTGGGCCACCGGGGCCTGCCTGATGGTACGCAGCCAGTTGTATAAGGATTTGGGAGGCTTGGACGCGAAGTTCTTTGCCCACATGGAGGAGATTGACCTGTGCTGGCGCATTCGTCTGGCGGGCAACGAGTTGATGATGCTGCCATCGAGTTGCGTTTATCACCTGGGGGGCGGTAGCCTGCCTCAAGGCAACCCGCGCAAGACCTACCTGAACTTCCGCAACAACCTGTTACTTTTGCACAAGAACCTGCCGGTCGATGAGGGCAAACGCCTATTGTTCACACGGCGCCTGATGGATACGCTCGCCTTTGGCATGGCAATACTGAAGTTCCACTTTGGCGACGCATGGGCTATCGTCCGCGCTCATCGCGACTTCCGCTCCATGCGCTCGGCCTACACGTCACAGCCCGACGTCAACCTGCTCAAGCAGCTCCCCGAGGAGCGCGTCAACATCATCACCGCCCACTACCTGCGCGGCGTGAAACTCTTCACCGACCTGAAAATTAAATAACCGTCCTTAAAGACCTTAAAGTCCTTAAAGTCCCTAACGACCCTAAAGACCTTAACGACCTTAAGGACCCTAAAAAATAACGGCAATGAGAAAATTAGGATTTGGATTAATGCGTCTGCCGCTGGTCAACCCCGACGACGCCACGAGCATCGACATCGAGCAGGTCACGCAGATGGTCGATAGGTACATGGAGCGAGGATTCACCTACTTTGACACGGCCTATCCCTACCATGGCGGCGCCAGCGAGCGGGTATTGCGCGAGACTGTCGTGAAGCGCTATCCGCGCGAGTCTTTCACCGTCACCAGCAAGATGCCGGTATGGGCCATCAACGAGGAGGCCGACCTGGAGCGCATCTTCAACGAGCAGCTGGAAAAGTGCGGCGTGGACTACTTCGACTACTACTGGCTGCACGCTCTCAACTATGAGCGCGTGGCGGCAATGGACCGCTTCGACGGCTGGGGATTCATCGCCCGCAAGAAGGCCGAGGGACGCATCCGCCACATCGGGTTCTCGTTCCACGACGAGTCGCCCCTGCTCGCACAAATCCTCGACAAGCACCCTGAGGTCGAATACGTCCAACTGCAAATCAACTACCTCGACTGGGACAGCCCCGCCATCGAGTCGCGCACCTGCTACGAACTGTGCGTCAAGCACGGCAAACCGGTTATCGTGATGGAGCCGGTCAAGGGCGGTTCGCTTGCCCGGGTCCCCGAGGCCATAGAGCGCCTGTTCAAGGATTACAACCCCGATGCCAGCCCCGCCTCTTGGGCCATCCGATTCTGTGCCTCGCTGCCCGGCGTGTTGACGGTGCTGAGCGGCATGAGCAATATGGAACAAGTCGATGACAACACCTCGTTCATGCAGGACTTCCAGCCCCTCAACGAGGAGGAACAGGCCATTATTGCCCAAGCGACCGACGTGATACGCAACTCGATTGCCATTCCCTGCACGGCATGCCACTACTGTACCGACGGCTGCCCCCAGCAGATTTCCATACCGGAGTACTTCAACCTCTACAACAACTACAGGCAATTCCCCGAGTTGCGCAGCAACACCAAACTCTATTATGACCTGATTTCCAAGAGCCACGGCAAGGCCAGCGACTGCATCGAGTGCGGCCAGTGCGAGGCACAGTGCCCACAGCACATCGACATCATCGACAGGCTCAAAACCATCGTCGAGACCTACGAGCAGTAAAAACCGCCCGTCACGTCCCTACCCTTCCTTAAGAAGCCACCGGTACAACAACTGGTCCTCAACAAAATACTCATTCCGCTCAACAGTAACGATACCATATTCCATAAGTTTGCGTATCGCTGCTTGCACGCTGCTTGCCGAACGCAGATGGTGCCCTCTGATAAATTGTGATGACGTGATTCGGCTTGCGCGTCCGTCTTCAACGATGGCATACAGGAGCTCCTTCTGCGGCAAGGTAAGCATTGCCAATGTTTCACTATACCTGTGAGCACTCTCATTCATCATGTCGTCAATGATTTTCTCCACATGCGACTTGCCACATTCCACGTCGACCGAGGCCGTGGCAAAGGCCTCACGAAAGGCTTTCTGCATATAATAGGTGTTGCCTTGAAACGTATCATACACCGTATCAATAGCTTCGGCCGTCACTTTGAGATGATTGGATTTGAAATGATAATCCACAAACTCGCCATACTTATCTCGGCTGATGGGGTCAAGCGTCATGATGGTGGCACTCTGGTAGAAAGGGCGGGCGTGATCAAGAAACATCTCCCCCATAATGTGGCGCTCACTGCCGGCAAAGATGAAATTGGCATTGGCTGAATGCTGAACATGCGTTCGCAACAGGGCCTCCACTTTCTTATCTTGATAATTGACTATTTGTTGGAACTCGTCAATGGCTACGATGCACCGCTGGTCGGACTGCTCCAGGCAGGCAAAAATCTCTTCAAGGGTGTAGGTAGGATTCGTGATGTCTCCCAATTTGATGTCAAAGGTGGGTGTATTCAATACTGGGTCGTAACCAAAGCTGCCCCGAAGCGACCTCAGGGTATCAATGATATTCTTCATCATCCTTTGGCTACGGCTCCCAAGGGCTTTGAAAACGGCTCGACCTAGCAGATATGTCAATTCTTGAACACTCGATGTGCGCAGGATGTCAACAAAGATTGTGGCAACCTGAACCTTGACATCGGGATGATCAAAACAATGGTAAATAAGACCGGTTTTTCCCAAGCGACGAGGAGAGATGAGGACAAGATTTTCTCCTCCCGTCTGGATGCAACGCAGCATTCGGTCGGTTTCGGCCACACGGTCACAGAAGTATTCCGGCTTGATTTTGCCTGTAACAATAAACGGATTTTCCATAATAAATATCTTTTTGGGGGCAAAGATAATTATTTAATTTGAATTATACAAACTAAATAATGTAATTTGAATAATTCAGTTTGAATAATTTGAGAGGCAACTTTTCGGCAAAACGACTTCTGAAATGCCTCACGCCAAGGCGCCAAGTCGCTAAAAAATATAGGTGTCTAACTGATATAGGTGACTAACTGATGGCAAAAACGCCCGAAGGGCGGTCATTTGAATAACCGTGGGTAATGCAATCCGCTGAGCGGCAGCGAAGTGGATTGCATCACCCACGGCAGGGCGATACTATCCCTGTCGCCGGAGGCGACCCCAATCATGCCAGCCAAGACAGAGGGGTCGCCTTCAGCGACAGCTCACGTTTCTACACACAGATAAATCCTTAGCGTGAGGCAACGCGTCCGCCCCTTCGTTAAATTCGCTAAATTCGCCGACCATTCCCCGTGCGCGGATGCCAAAAAAACCTTAGCGTCTTAGCGCCTTGGCGTGGGGCGAAACGGCCTAATGGCCATTTTAAGGGAGGGGCTGCGCGTGTTAATAACTTTTTGAGCGAAAATGTGCAGGAATGTGACGGGAAAACTGTAACTTTGTTGTCGCTGTGGCGACAAATCGCCGCCTTGATTCATTAACCTGAAAATGAGACCACTGGCACAACGATAACATGAACGGAGTAGGAAAATTATATTTCAAATACGGCACGATGGGATCGGCCAAGACCGCCATGCTGCTCACCCAAGCCTACAACTTCGAGGAGAGAGGGATGCAATACCTGTGCATGAAACCCATCATCGACAATAGGGACAACGACAACGTCATCCGCTCGCGCATCGGCATCGAGCGCAAGTGCTCGTGGATTTATCCCGACAGTGACCTCTACGCGATGCTCAAGCAGATGTTTGAGGAAACGCTGGTCGTCAAGGATTGGGTGCTCATTGACGAGGCGCAATTCCTCTCGGCGCAGCAAATCGACCAGTTGGCGCGCATCGTCGACGACTATGGCGTCAACGTGGTGTGCTACGGGTTGCGCACCGACTTCCAGTCACACGCCTTCGAGGGGTCGCAACGACTGTTTGAACTCGCCGATACCATCGAGGAAATCAAGTCTACCTGTTCCTGCGGACGCAAGACCATCATCAACGCGCGCATCGATTCGGCAGGCAACATCGTCACCGACGGTAACCAGGTCGAAATCGGCGGCGACGACAAGTATGTGGCGCTGTGCCGTCGCTGCTGGCGCAACCGCCGCATCGAGAGCACTCAACGCGGCGCCATCAAGTTTGAGGACGAATAGTGGAAATGCGACGTTTCGCGTCTCTACCTCCCCGCTACAGCCTACTTTTTAGACGGGAAAAACAAGTGCAATAACCAGTTCACCACCGTGAGCACGATGCTGAATGCCAGTGCCCACCAGAAGTTGGCTACCGCAAAGTGCGGCCCTATAAGCCAGGAGCACAACAGCACCATAAGGGCATTGATGACAAAGGTGAACAACCCGAGCGTCAAGATGTTGACAGGCAGCGCAAAAAACTTGACGATGGGCTTAATGCATGAGTTGATAAATCCCAGTACAATGGCGACAATCACGGCCCACCACCACGGGTCTACATGCACGCCATCAAGAGTATACGACGTGATGAGCACTGCAAGGGTCGAAATAATGAGTCTTGTAATCATATTGATGTTCCTCTATATATATAATTAATGTGTTGAAGCAGCGCCTCAACCTAAAAACGCCCCTAAAATTACTACTTTTTGAGGGATTTACACCTTTATCATCGGTTAATTTGAAGAAATACTGAATTTTTTCTGTAATTTTGCGGCTCCAAACAGCTTAATACTTAATTGTTAAACATATGACTGACAAGACAAGAAAATATTTTAATCTGGCTCAGGACTATGTGATGATCACCTTGGGTTTGTTCACCTACGCCTTCGGTTTCACCGCATTCATCCTCCCTGAGAAAATCGTTATCGGCAGTGTGACGGGTCTGTCGTCGCTCATCCACTTCTGGCTGGGATGGAACGTCGCCCTCACCTACTATGCCATCAACATCATCCTGTTGTGCATCGCCTTCAAGAGCGTCGGCAAGCAGTTCGTGCTGCGCACCATCATCGGTGCCTCGATTGCCACATTCTTCATCGGCGTGCTCCAGCCCATGTTCCCCGAGCCCATCGTACAGCAACAGACGTTCATGAACGTCATCCTGGGTGCCGTCCTCTGCGGACTGGGACTGGGCGTGGTATTCACCCACGGCGGCAGCACCGGCGGCACCGACATCATCGCGGCTATGGTCGCCAAGCACAGCACCATCTCCTTTGGTCGCACGATGATGTACTGCGATGTGCTCATCATCTGCTCGTCATGGCTGCTCTTCCACTCGATCGACAAAATCGTTTACGGTCTCATCTACATGGTCATCTACTCGGTGGCTGCCGACCGTGTCATCAACAACACGCGCCAGAGTGTGCAGTTCATGATTATCAGCAAGAAGTGGGAAGAGATTTCCGACAACATCATCAAGGTGGCGCACCGCGGATGCACAGTTCTCGACGGCACTGGCTGGTACACCAAGACGGCGGTCAAGATTGTCATGGTCATGTGCCGCAAGCATGAGAGCGTGAACATCTTCCGCATCATCAAGGAGACCGACCGCGAGGCCATCATCACCCAGAGCAATGTCAATGGTGTTTACGGCTTCGGTTTCGACGAATTGAAGGTACGCATCTCCAACAAGAAAAACAACACAACATTACCCGAGGAACTACCCACCGAAAACGATATCCAAAATCAATAGTGACTGGAATTATCTAGTTTTTTAGGACATTTTGCTAGCAAAACACAATTTTTTTAGGCTTGAAGTTAATTTTTCAAGCCTAAAATTGTATATTTTCCAAAAATTACATATATTTGCAAATCTTTTGACACATACTGATGTCGAAACTACCTATTTTTTTTGTTTTAATCAACAATACCACTTCTATACTATTAACATCAATTTAGAGCAAATGAGAAAAATCACATTCATTATGTCCGTACTGCTCGCCGCTATGGCGATTGCAGCCCCCGTGACACCCGACAAGGCTCTAGAAGCAGCCACTCAATTCATGCAGCAACGACAAGCCGGAACAACCCTGAAAGCCAACCCCGTTAGCCGTACCCCCAAGAGGATGGCTCATGGGCAGACTGCTGCCATGCAATCCAACTTTTACATTTTCAACGCCAATAACAACAAGGGCTATGTCATCGTTTCGGGTGACGACCGCACGACCCAGATTCTGGGCTACAGCGACAACGGCAACTTTGACCCCGACAACGTGCCCGTCAACATGCAGGAATGGCTCGACTACTATGCTCAGCAGATTTCCTCACTCGATATGCTGGGAGTGACCGGGCAAAATTTCACCACCCCCAATCCCACCCGCAACAGCATCTCGCCGCTGATTACCAGCCATTGGGACCAGGCAGGACCCTACTGGAATCATTGCCCCGAGTTCATGGACATCGACGAGAACGGCGACACGGTGGGCGAACTGGCCTACACGGGTTGTGTGGCAACCTCGATGGCGCAGATCATGAACTACTACAAGCATCCCATGCGCTGCTCACAGCTCATCCCGTCCTATATCGTAACGTTCTATTGGCATGAGGAGTACGGCGCATTTGAGACCGACCCCCTCGATCCCATCTTCTTTGACTGGGACAACATGCGCGACAATTACACTGGTGCCGAGACCGAGGCCGAGAAGGACGCCGTTGCATGGCTCATGCTCTATGCCGGATGTGCCGCTCACATGCAGTATGGCCTGAATGCCTCGAGCACGAGCGACCCTTATATTCCCACGGCCCTCAACGAGTACTTCAACTACGACGCCAAGCTCGTTTACCGCAGCGACTATGACCAGAAGGACTGGGAAGAGATGATTTACCAGGAACTCGCTGCTGGACGTCCCATGATTTACAATGGTCGCGCCGGCAGTGGCGGCGGACACTCGTTCATCTGCGACGGCTATGCCTACGGCGACTACTACCACATCAACTGGGGATGGGGTGGCCTGGGTGACGGCTACTTCGTGCTCTCGGTACTCAACCCCTACGCCGGTGGCATCGGAGCAGCATCAAGCAGCGAGGGTTACAACATCGACCAGACTGCCGTAATCGGCATCCAGCCCGGTTATAGCGGCACGCCCACCGAGGTGGACCATCGTCTCACGGTCTTCAACATGTACTATACCGGCACCAGCTCATTTGAGCGCAGCGATGACGGCAACTTCAAACTCAACAAGCGCCGCTACATCAAGGTGACCGGCGAGGACCACATCGACGACGGCACCAAGTACCTGCGCGGTATCGCCCTTTATGACAGCGAGGATAACTTCATCAATATCATCGCCCAGACCTACTATGCCACCAGCTTCCTCTCGATTACCGATAGCTGGCCCGATACCCAAAGCTCCACGACCTATCCCTTCGGCAAGGGACTGCCCAATGGTGACTATAAGATCAAGCCCGTCTGCAGCCTCCCCGGCACCAACGTTTGGGAACCCATGATCGAGGGTGACCGTTACTACGTCAAGGCCACCATCAACGGCGACTGGGTAACCATGGAGAATCATCCCATCATCGACCTCGAGTCCACCAACTTTGAATTCACCGGTGGCGAGAAAGTCGGTACGGCCGAGCAGTGCCACGTCACAGTCAAGAACAAGAGTGCCGACCGATTCAGCGGACGCCTGTTCCTGTATGTGAGCGGTGAGCAACTCGACGAGTACAGCCAGTTCACCTCTGTCATCGAGACCGAGATTCCCGCAGGCGGCACCAAGGTGGTGACTTTCAACTTCACTCCCCAAAATGCCGGTACCAAGAGTGTCTATCTCTCATGTTATGACAGCGACTGGAATCCTTCTGTCCCCGGAACGGGTTCGGTCAATATCGCCGGTTCGGTGGTCTATCCCATGAACCTGAGCGTTGACATCCAAGCACTTAACGCCGACGAGAACCTGACCATCTATGACAGCCACATCAAGTTCAAGGTCGATGTGACCAACAACAACACCGAGGGTGAGTACAACCGCTACATTCTGGCTCCGCTGTTCATCGTCGACGAGAATAACCACGGCACCATGGTGACCTACCTGAGCCGCAACGTGAACATCCCCGCCGGTGAGACCCAGACGTTCTACTTTGAGTTCGACAACCTGGGTGTAGGTTCACGCTATGCACTCAACATCTATGGACGCAACGAGAACGAGGTGACGACCAACCTCGTACCTCCCGGTGGCTCCATCATCTACACCATCCAGCCTGGTCTGGTCGTCTGGTCTGGTGACGGCAACCGCATCGGCTACAAGCCCTATGACGGCATGATTGTTCCCGAGAACGCGGCAGCCGTGAGCCTCGAGGGTGTCAACTTGACCTCACTCGTGCCCAACAGCAATCCCAACACCTTGTATTATATTGCTAACAACGACAGGAACATCCCTGCCGGCCTCGAGAACAAGAACATCATCAAGAACTATGTGGCCCAAGGCGACATCGTGCTCAAGCACGGCTATGACTTCTATGCGCCCTACCGCTTCTTGGCAACCAATATCAGCTATGAGCGCACCTTCACGCGCGGTCGCCATGCCGGTGAGGAAGGCGGATGGAACACGATGGTTCTGCCGTTTGCCGCAACCTCTGTCACCGCCGATGGCGCACCCATCGACTGGATGCACAGCAAGACCGACGCCAAGGGGCTCTGGATCTGCAACTTCGACAAGGAGGAAGACACCACCGACGATGCCGCTCTGCTGGCCGAATATGTAGGCAGCACGCTCGAGGCCAACGTGCCCTACTTCGTCGCTCCCTATGACGGCGCCAACGGCACCGACATGCGCGGCAAGACCTTCGTCTTCTCGGCCAACAACGTTACCGTCAAGCCCAATCCCTCGGCTATCACCAGCGGAACCTACCACATGGCAGTGGGTGAGTTTGCCCAGAAGATGATTGCTAACGGTTTCTTCCTGAACACCGACGGCAGCCACTTCGAGAAAGCAACTAACGGCATTGTCAAGGCGTTTGAGGTCTATGCCGACAACGTCAAGCCCAGTGATGCTTCGCGACTGCAGATTGTACTCGACGAGGATGCCGAGGACGCTCCCGTTGCGAGCATGGGCGACGTGAACAACGACGGCTTTGTGAACATCACCGACGCCACCTTGCTCATCAATGCCGTGCTCATCGAGGATTATGACTCGATCAACACTGCTAATGCCGACATGAACGGTGACGGCGCCATCAACATCACCGATGTCACCATGCTTCTCACCTTCATCCTCGGTGACTAACCTCTGACATCCAAATCAACCACAACAATGAGCCAGGAACAAAAATTCCCGGCCCATTGTTCATATCTGTCCAAAGACTTAAAACCCTCAATCCATCAACAATCAGTAGAGACGCAAAATCTTGCGTCTCTCTGCGCTTAATTCGCCGACAACAAAGCACGTGCCCGCAATTCGTTCAATTCGATAAAAATGAGTACGCGGATGCCCTTCGTTCAATTCGCGTAATTCGCCGACAACAACGCACGCGTCCGCAATTCGTTCAATTCGATAAAAATGAGTACGCGGATGTCCTTCGTTTAATTCGCGTAATTCGTAGTTTCTAAACACGCGCCCGCAATTCGTTCAATTTGATAAAAATGAGTACGCGGATGCCCTTCGTTTAATTCGCGTAATTCGTAGTTAAAAAATAACGTATTTCGTAGTTAGAAGCCCGGCTGTTTCTCCTTGTCGTAGCAGCGGTCGATCATCTCGCTGCAGCGGTGCGTGAGGATGTGCACACCGTCATAATAGCTGTACAGGTCGTGGATGAGCGTGCTGTCGGCGCTGAAGTCGTTAACCTGATCGGCACCCATCAACTCGCACAGCGCCTGATGGTCTATCGGCGAGAGAGGCTGGCTGCGGAACCTGGGCGGCACAATAATCACATAGTCTACGCCGTGGTCGCGCAACATGGCCGCGATGTCCTGCAGCACGCCCCTGTTGCTGTCATCGATGTCCAGGGGCATCGGATTGGGTTGCGGCACCATCTCGATGAGCCAGGGGCAACGCTCCTGGTAGTAGCGTTCGGGATTAGCAAGCAACAGCGTGTCAAGCCCATAGCTCGAGTCCTCGTTGATCACCTCGTCACGGCCGCTGGGCACCGTCGTCATCTTCTCGTCCTCTAGCAGCTTGTCGGCAAGCCATTGCGTGGGATGCAGCTGGTAAAGGAACATGTAGGGATCCCTGAAGGCGTTGAAATGCAGTCGCTGGAAGTGAAGCCAACTGATGGCGTCCGACACATCATAGTGCGGCACATAGGGCATTTCCTCATAACGTTTGGGACGATGAAACATCTCGGCCTCCATCACAATCAGGACATGACGGACGTCATACCCGTTATCAAACAGGTAACGCAACTCGTCGCGGATGCCACTCAGCGTCTCGGCGCCGGCGGTGAAGTGATACACGCTGGCACTGGCGGGCAGGTGCTTCTTCCACGCAGCGGCTGTGAAGTTAGAGGATATCGAGGAGCCGAAGATAAAGGAATCGTAGTGGTGTGAGGGATTGTAATGCTTGAGACCCTCGACGGCTACATAGCGCTTGTTGGGCATGCGTTCCAGCGAGTCGCCCGCGGCAATCGAGATGCCGTCATAACGGTGAACAACCTTGAAGGGGTCCACCGTCAGGTACAAGGCCACGAACAAGGCCACCGGCGACAACGCCAACAGCGAACGTAAAACAAACTTGGTGAATCCTTGATTTTTCATGACTAGAACTGAAAATAGATAAACTGCATGTCTCGATCCAAGCCGGCAATCGAGATACCGGCAAGCAGAACCCAATAGATGAGCCAGCGCACCGCCGTGGGGAACGGCAGTCGCTCCATGGGAAATTCACGGTGACGGCCCAGCCACTCGATGATGAAGAACGGCACAATGTAAAAAATGGGCTGACCGAATACGGGACGTATCTTCCACGAGCCGTTCACCATCACGTCACAGATTTCTCCCAGATGGTAGATACCGTCGGCACGGAACACCAGGAACACTGCGGCAAATATCAGGAACGTCAACAGGCATCGCGGCAGGTCGCGCAACTTCGCATCGTCCAAGCGGCGGGTGCGGGGAAGGAACACAAACGGCAACAGCAGCAGGCCGTTGACGGTGCCCCAGATGACAAACGTCCAGTCGGCGCCATGCCACAGGCCAGATAATGCGAACACGATCATCGTGTTCAGCGCGGTGCGCCACTTGCCGCGGCGGGAACCGCCCAGCGGGAAATAGACATAGTGCCTGAACCACGTCATCAGCGAGATGTGCCATCGTTGCCACAACTCCTTCATGTCGCGCGAGAAGAACGGATAACGGAAGTTGGGACGCAGCCTGATGTTCAGCAGACGCGCCGAACCGATGGCGATGTCGCTGTAACCCGAGAAGTCGGCATAAATCTGCACGGCAAACAGGATTCCAGCCCACACCATGCTCGCGGCCTCGTAGTGATATGGATTATACAGCAGTTGGTCCACATAGTAGCCCACGCCGTCGGCAACAATCACCTTCTTGGCAAGACCCCACAGGATCTGGCGCATGCCCACCACCGCCGTGCCGTAGTCAAATGTCTTTTCCCGCAGGAACTGCGGCAGCAGGTTGGTCGCGCGCTCAATCGGGCCGGCAACCAGCTGCGGGAAGAAGGCGATAAATACGCCGAAGGCCACCGCGTCGCGCGTCGGCTTGACGTCGCCGCGGTAGACGTCGATGGTGTAGCTGATGGCCTGGAACGTGTAGAACGAGATGCCCACGGGCAACAGGATGTTCAACGTCGGCCAGTCGGGCGACACGCCGAACAGGTTCAACAGGTCAACAAAGCTGTCCCGCAGGAAATTCAGGTACTTGAAAACGCACAGGATGCCCAGGTTCAACACGATGTTCAACGCGCACCACATCCGGTCATGGCGGGAACGGTCGCCGCGCATCAGCAACGCACTGCCCCAGGTCGAAAGCGACGTGAGCACAATCAGGCCGAGCATTCGCCAGTCCCACCAGCCGTAGAACACATAACTGGCAACCAGCAGGAACAGGTTCTGCCAGCGCAGGTGACGGCGCAAGCCCCAGTAAATGAAGAATACCAGGGGGAGGAACAACGCGTAGGTATAGGTATCAAACTGCATATTCGTCCAGCAAGATTAATCAGAATTGGAAATAGATGAACTGCGTGCTGTAGTCAAGGCTGGCCAGCGCAATCCCGGCAAGCAGACCCCAATATACGAGCCATCGCACAACACGGGGGAATGGCATCCTGGCCAACGGGAATTCCTGATGACGGCCAAACCACTCGATGACAAAGAACGGCACAATGTAATAGAGCGCATCAACAAACTCGGGTA
Source organism: uncultured Bacteroidales bacterium (assembly GCA_902776955.1). Lineage (GTDB taxonomy): Bacteria > Bacteroidota > Bacteroidia > Bacteroidales > Muribaculaceae > Sodaliphilus. The sequence goes on from CACYSG010000028.1 coordinate 19,363, forward strand.
ACGCCAACCACGAGCCATGAATCATCACGTCACAGATTTGGCCCAGGTGGGTGATGCCGTTGGCACGGAACACCAGGAACACCGCAGCAAATATCAGGAACGTCAACAGGCAACGCGGCAACTCGCGCCATGTCGCATCGTCATTGGGATGGCGGGGACGGGGACGGAACACAAACGGCAACAGCAGCAGGCCGTTGACGGTGCCCCAGATGACAAACGTCCAGTCGGCGCCATGCCACAGGCCCGACAGCGAGAACACAATCATCGTGTTCAGCGCAGTGCGCCACTTGCCGCGGCGGGAACCGCCCAGCGGGAAATAGACATAGTGCCTGAACCACGTCATCAGCGAGATGTGCCACCGCTGCCACAACTCCTTCATGTCGCGCGAGAAGAACGGGAAACGGAAGTTGGGCAACAGCCTGATGTTCAACAGGCGTGCCGAACCTATCGCGATGTCGCTGTAGCCCGAGAAGTCGGCATAAATCTGCACCGCAAACAGGATTCCGGCCCACACCATGCTCGTGGCCGAGTAGGAATAGGGATTGGCCAGCAACTGGTCCACATAGTGGCCCACACCGTCGGCAATGATCACTTTCTTGCCAAGGCCCCATAGGATCTGGCGCATGCCCACCACCGCCGTGGCGTAGTCAAATGTCTTCTTTCGCAGGAACTGCGGCAGCAGGTTGGAGGCGCGCTCAATCGGGCCGGCGACCAGCTGCGGGAAGAACGCGATAAACACGCCGAAGGCCACCACGTCGCGCGTCGGCTTGACGTCGCCGCGGTAAACGTCGATGGTGTAACTGATGGCCTGGAACGTGTAGAACGAGATGCCCACCGGCAGCAGGATGCTCAACGTCGGCCAGTCGGGCGACAGCCCGAACAGGCCCAGCAGGTGCACAAAACTGTCGCGCAGGAAGTTCAGGTACTTGAACACGCACAGGATACCCAGGTTCACCACAATGTTCAGCCCGCACCACACCCGGTCATGACGGGAGCGGTCGCCACGCATCAGCATCGCGCTGCACCAGGTGGTGAACGACGTGAACACGATCAAACCCAGCATACGCCAGTCCCACCAGCCGTAGAACACATAGCTGGCAACCAGCAGGAACAGGTTCTGCCAGCGCAGGTGACGGCGCAATCCCCAGTAAATAAAAAACACCAGGGGGAGGAACAAGGCGTAAGTGTAGGTATCAAACTGCATAACGATGATAATCCTTATCAACCCGCAAAGGTAACATTTTTTACCACGACCGCCAAATTTTCCCCCATTTGCTCCTCCCCCCCTATTATTCCCAGTCCTCCCAGTATTCCCATTGCTCCCATTACTCCCAGTCCTCCCATTACCCCCATTCCCCAAAAAAATCCCCCAAAACTCTTGACAAACGCCCTCAAATGTTGTAATTTTGCACCAAATTGCGGTGGTATGCGCTTTTGGGGCGCACCATCACCAACGCAAGGTATTATATAGGTTTACAAATATAGAATAATGGCAAAACAAGAAAAGAAAACTCAAGTCGAGACCAAAAAGGGCGGTAAGGTAACTTATCCGCTGGGTAAAATCAACTTTATCCTGATGGGCATCTGCCTGTTGCTCATCATCATAGGTTTCTGGCTGATGACCGGTAGCGCCAACGTTGGAGAAAAGTTCAACAATGAGTTGTTCGAGGCCTCACGCGTCACCACGGGCCCCATCATCGCCTTCCTGGGCTTTGTACTCATGGCATTCGCCATCATTTACCGCAAGAAAGACAAAAACAGCACCGACGATAACACCGAGGTATCAGAATAAGCCATAATCTGCATGGATCTGCTGCAAGCAATCATCATTGCCATTGTGGAAGGACTCACCGAGTTCCTCCCTGTATCGTCTACTGGACACATGATCATCGCCCAGAACCTGCTGGGCGTCCCTCAAGGTGACAGTTTTGTGCATGCGTTCACCTTCATTATCCAGTTTGGAGCCATACTCTCGGTAGTGGTGCTCTACTGGAAAAAATTCTTCCGCCTTGACCGCACACCGGCTCCCGAAGGGGCATCGGCCTGGCAGCGGTTCAAGCACAAGTGGTACTTCTACTGGCTCTTGCTGGTGGGCGTGCTGCCGGCTATCGTCATCGGACTTGCCGCCAAGAAGTCGGGACTGCTCGACTGGCTGCTCGACAGCGTCCACGTGGTCGCTATCATGCTGGTGCTGGGTGGTGTGTTCATGCTCTTCTGCGACCGCATCTTCAACAAGGGAAGCGAGGACGTGAAGCTGGATGAGCCTAAGGCCTTCAAGATCGGTCTGTTCCAGTGCATTTCTGTCATTCCCGGTGTGAGCCGTAGCATGGCCACCATCGTGGGTGGTATGTCACAGAAACTCACACGCCGCAAAGCCGCCGAATTCTCCTTCTTCCTGGCTGTGCCCACCATGGCTGGCGCCACCTTGCTCGACCTCCTGGACCTCTTCAAGGAGAATGCCGACTGGGCGACGGCCCACAACATCATCGTCTTGATCGTGGGTTGTGTGGTAGCGTTTATCGTGGCTCTGCTCGCCATGAAGTGGTTTGTGAATTTCTTGACCAAGTACGGCTTTAAGGCCTTCGGTTGGTACCGCATCGTTGTGGGTGTCATCATCCTGGCCATGCTGCTCAGCGGTCAATCGTTACAGATGGTCGACTAACGACTAATAGAGAGATAATAATGCTCAATCCGATAGAAGGCGAAATATTCTGCATCGACAAGCCGCTGAGGATGACCTCCTTTGCCGCCGTCAAGAAAGTGCGCGCCGTCCTGCGCACCCATCTGGGGACACGACAGGTCAAGGTGGGCCACGCCGGCACGCTCGACCCGCTGGCGACAGGTGTGCTCATGCTGTGCACCGGACACGCCACCAAGCGCATCGACGAGCTACAGGCGGGCATCAAGGAATATATCGCTGACCTCAGGCTCGGTGCCACCACGCCCAGCTATGACCTGGAGACACAGGTCGACGCCACATTCGAGTGGCGACACATCGACCGGGCACTCATCGACCGTGTGCTGCAAGAGCAGTTCACGGGCAGCATCGAGCAGGTGCCCCCCTCGTTCTCGGCATGCAAGATCGACGGCAAACCGGCCTACAAGCTGGCCCGCAAGGGACAGGACGTGGAAATACGCCCCAAGACTCTGGTCATCGACGAGATTGAGGTGCTCCAGTGCGGATTGCCCGACGAGCCCACCCTGCAACTGCGCGTGGTGTGCAGCAAGGGCACCTATATCAGGGCACTAGCCCGCGACATCGGTCTCGCTCTCGACAGCGGTGCCCATCTGACGGGCCTGCGACGCACACGCGTCGGCAACGTCACCATCGACCAGTGCCTTACCCTCGACCAGCTGGTGGACAAACTCGATAACGAGACCTACGTCTCGCCCGAACAGGCGGCCGCCGAGCGACTGGAACGCGAACGCATCGAGAACCGCGAGCGCGCCGCACGCCAGAAAGCCGAACGTGAAGCCCGCAAGCAAGCCAAGAAATGTGACGCACCCCCCAAGCGCACATCCCAAATCTAGTGAACAACAATTTCTAGCGCATCTAGATCATCTAGTATATCTAGTGCATCTAGATCATCTAGATCAAAAAAACATAAAAACTGATAGATTATGAAACTCTCAGAATTCAATACCCGGATGCCCGAGGACCTCATCGCCTCATATCCCGCCCCCGTACGTGACGAATCCCGACTCATGGTGCTGCACAAGAAGAGCGGCGAAATCGAGCACAAGGTGTTCAAGGAAATCCTGGATTTCTTCAACCCGCATGACCTGTTCGTCTTCAACGACACACAGGTCTTCCCCGCCAAACTCTTCGGCAACAAGGAGAAAACGGGTGCCCGCATCGAGGTCTTCCTCCTGCGAGAACTCAACCCCAACAACAAGCTGTGGGACGTGCTCGTCGAGCCCGCACGCAAAATCCGCATCGGCAACAAACTGTACTTCGGCCTGGACGACTCGATGGTGGCCGAGGTCATCGACAACACCACCTCGCGAGGCCGCACACTGCGTTTCCTCTACGACGGCGACCATGACCAGTTCAAGAAGGACCTGTACAACCTGGGCAACACGCCCTTGCCCTACTACATCCCCCGCGACCCCGAGGAAGAGGACGCCGAGCGTTACCAGACGATCTTCGCCTGCAAGGAGGGCGCCGTCGTCGCTCCTGCAGCCGGTCTGCACTTCTCGCGTGAGCTCATGCGTCGCATGGAAATCCGCGACATCGACCGCGACTTCGTCACCATGCACATCAGCCTGGGCAGCTACCGCGACATCGACGTCGAGGACCTCTCCAAGCACCGTATGGACAGCGAGGAAATGGACGTCAGCGTCGAGCTGGCCGAGAAGGTCAACAACCTCCGCGATGGTGGCAACAAGGTCTGCGCCATCGGCACATCGGTACTGCGCGCTTTCGAGACATGCGTCGGCATGAACGGCCACATCAAGCCCTACGGCGGCTGGAGCAACAAGTTCCTCTTCCCGCCCTACGAGTGCACCACCTGCGACGCTCTGGTGACCAACTTCCACATGCCCTACTCCATCATGCTCATGGCACAAGCCTCATTCGGCGGATACGAACGCACCATGGAGGCCTACCGCGTCGCCATCGAGGAGAAATACCGCTTCGGCGCCTACGGCGACGCCATGCTCATCCTCAACGACTAACCACTCCACACATCAAGCAATATACCTAACCCCCATCATCCCCGGATAAAGTGCCCCCCCCCCCCACACCTCATCCGGGGATTTCCACACCCCCTTCACCACAATCCTGAAGAAGCCGTCACCCGTAGCCCCTCCCCTTGGTGTGGCCGTTCCTCCCCTCAAAAAAACCAACGACCAAGGACGACCAGAGACAACCGGGAACGACCGGGGACGGCTCTTCTGGATGAAAAATGCCTGCATTTTTCGGACTGAAGAACCGTCCCCCCGAAAATAAAAATATCCGCTTAATCATTGCACCAATCACACCGCCCCCTCCCCTTAATCGTAATCCTTCCCCTTGGCCGTAGGGCCTCACCTTGGCGTGGCCGCTCCTCCCCTCAAAACCCAATAAAAAATCTATTTGATTGTCCTAATTCATTAATTTACAATTAACTATAGATATCAACCAGTCTTAAAGTTTGCTTTACGGCTCGTTTTAGGGCTTGCTTTAGAGCTTGTTTTAGAGCTTGTCTTGAGGCTTGCTTAGGGGCTTGCTTAGGGGCTTGTCTTGGGACTTGTCTTAGGGCTTGTCTTGAGGCTTGTTTAGGGCCGCTCTCGCCCAACGGGCGAGCCTCTGAGTAACCGTGGTAATGCTGGCAATCGAGCGGAGCGAGAGAGCCAGCATCACCACGGGTAAGGACGCATGTAAGAATGTCGCTGAAGGCGACCCCCTTGACGGTTATGGGTATTGGGGTCGCCTCCAGCACCGATAGGGACGCACCGCACCACATCTAACCAACACCCAAAAAAATATTTTTGTCTCCCAAACAACCAAATGTCTAATAATTTAACACTTTTGTGTATGATATTTTGACAATCGTGAAAAAAGACAAAAAAATTCAATATACATCATTCTATAGTCTCATACCTTTGCAACAACAAAACATCTTTTTTATTAATTCTATTATTAACTATTTAAAATTTAAACATTATGAAAACGATTTATCTTTCTTTCATCACTCTCATGATGGTCTCCATGCAAAGTTTTGCAGGTCCAACCGATTCGTTAAAAACTATAATCTCAGGAAGAGGACCGATTGGCGAACCAAACGAACTGACTCTCTTTGGATTTGAAAACTCCTTGAGTAATGATGACGAAGAGCCCTTGGTCGTTGATCCTGATGGCTCCATCGATTTTTCCGATTATATCGTCTCTGCCGATGGATCAAATATGTATACTCCGACTGCAACTAATAGTTCGCAATCATTAGGAAGCAGTAGAGTCTATACTTTTACCTTTAAGACCTATTCCTCCCATGCACCTGCAGAACTTATCGATAATACAGGCATGTTTAAAATGACAAAAACAAAGCTTAATTCAGGAAGCGATAGAGTTTGTGTGATTGTCGGTGGAGTGTTTCCTTTTCAATATGTGTGGCGCAACTATACAACTTGGAAAATTACTGTCACCTACAAACCAAAAAGTTATGGAACTCATACAGCAAAGCTATATCTCTATGTCGGAAAACTAGATAATCTTAGAATCTTGCTGTATAAATATACATACACTCTGACAGGTGTTGCATCTCGTGGTTCTAATGGTTCCGGTGATTCCATGTATTCAAATAGCAATAGTGATGGTGATAGCGATGAAACCAGAACTAACGAGTGGACTAACGAGGAGACAACTTCGGATGTACAGAACAACAATATCACTGCTGTGAATGAGTTGTCAATGGATGTCAGAATCTATCCCGAGGGGAAGAACATCATCATCGAGAGTCCTGTGGAGCAGAGTGCGATCATCAGTGACGTCGCCGGACGCGCACGCCGCGTCAACCTCCAGGCGGGTCGCAACGAGATCCCCGTCAATGCAAGCGGCATCTATATCGTAGGAATTAGAGAAAAGACCGCCAAACTGATGATCAAGTAAACCGCAAACCATACGCGTTTTATAACCTTTTCCGGGGTGTGCCAACAGTCAGGCACACCCCGGTTTTTTTTGGCTTCGGGGCAGGTTTTCAGCCAAAAAGTTTAAAAAATCATTTCTTTTTCTTATCTTTGCAGGATATTTGAGATTTTAACGAAATAACAATCAATTAATAACTAAAAAATCATCAATTTTTATGTGGTTAACTAATTCATCTGTAGGACGAAAGATTGTGATGTCGGTCACTGGTCTTTTCCTTGTCCTATTCGTCACGTTCCATGCACTGATGAACGCCGTGGCCCTCATTTCCTTCGACGCTTATGACGCCATCTGCGAGTTCCTCGGTGCAAATTGGTATGCCGTACTGGGTACATTAATCCTGGCTGGTGGTTTTGCAATTCACATCATCTATGCCTTCTGGCTGACGTTGCAGAACCGCAAGGCTCGCGGTAACAACCGCTATGCCGTGACCACCAGGCCCAAAGACGTGGAGTGGGCTTCACAGAACATGCTCGTCTTGGGTATCATCGTTTTATGTTTCATGGTGCTGCACCTCACCCAGTTCTGGGCCAAGATGCAGTTGCCCGAACTCATGGGCGAACACATCATGAGGGGTCAGGACTACCTGAGAGCCACTTTCAGCCAGTTGTGGGTTCTTCCCGTTTACCTGATTTGGTTCGCTGCCCTGTGGTTCCACATCTGCCACGGTTTCTGGAGCGCTTTCCAGACCCTGGGTACCGCTAACGACAAGTGGATTCCCCGCTGGCAGTGCATCTCCAAGTGGTGGGCCACCATCGTGTTTATCCTGTTTGCTGTAGAG